>NZ_JBFRHB010000028.1:0-88288 GCF_052115645.1 Arthrobacter sp. 2MCAF14
TCACCAACGGCGGGTTCGAATCCGGGCTCACGTCCTGGACCACCGGCGGGGCCCGGGCACCCGTGGCCTCCACCACCGCCCACACCGGCACCGGCTCGGCGCTCCTCGGCCTGGCATCCGGGGCCGAGCCGCTCGGGGACAGCAGCCTGGCCCAGACCACCACCATGCCCGCTACAGGGACCTCCACCCTGTCCTTCTGGTACCAGCCCCACACCGCAGACGACACCTGCAACGGCACCACGTGCCGCTACGACTGGATGGAAGCACAAGTCCGCTCAGCCACCGGCACCACGCTGTCCAGCCTATTCAAACTCAGTAGCAACTCCGGCACCTGGACCCAGCTCAGCGCCAACCTCTCCGCCTACAACGGGCAGACCATCGTGCTTTGGTTCAACGTCCACCTCGACGGCTCCAGCCCGGCAGATGACACCTGGATGTACCTGGACGACGTGACCCTCACCAACAGCCAGACCACCCCCACGGCCCCCTCGGCCCCGACCGGGGTCACCGCGACGGCAGGCAACGCTTCCGCGACCGTGTCCTGGACCGCCCCGGCCAACGGCGGCTCCCCGATCACCTCCTACACCGTCACCCCGCACACCGGAACCACCACCCTGGCCCCGGTCACCGTCACCGGGAACCCGCCCGCCACCAGCACCAACGTCACCGGACTGGCCAACGGCACCGCCTACACCTTCACCGTTACCGCCACCAACGCCATCGGCACCTCCCCGGCCTCGGCCGCCTCGGCACCGGTCACCCCCACCGCCGGGGCCACGGCACCCGCCGCCCCGACCGGGGTCACCGCGACGGCGGGCAACGCCTCCGCCGCCGTGTCCTGGACGGCCCCGGCCAACGGCGGCTCCGCGATCACCTCCTACGCGGTCACTCCGCACGCCGGTGCCACGACCCTGGCCCCGGTCACCGTCACCGGTACACCCCCGGCCACGAGCACAGCCGTGACAGGTCTGACTAACGGCACCGCCTACACGTTCACCATCACCGCCACCAACGCTGTGGGAACTTCCGTTGCCTCCGCGGCATCGACGCCGGTCACCCCCACGGGAACAACGACCTCGGCCATCACCAACGGCGGCTTCGAATCCGGACTCACCGCCTGGGCCACCGGCGGCGTCAGGGCACCTGTGGCCTCCACCGTTGCCCACACCGGCACCGGCTCGGCACTCCTCGGTCTGGCTTCCGGCAACGAGCCCCTCGGTGACAGCAGTGTGGCCCAGACCATCACGGTTCCCGCCACCGGGACATCGACGCTGTCCTTCTGGTACCAGCCGCACACGAATGACGACACCTGCAACGGCACTACGTGCCGGTACGACTGGATGGAAGCGCAGGTCCGCTCCACGAGCGGCACGGTCCTGGCCAGCCTGTTCAAACTCTGCAGTGACTCCGGCACCTGGACCCAGTTCAGCGCCGATCTCTCTGCCTATAAGGGACAGACCATCACGCTGTGGATCAACGTCCACCTCGACGGCGCCAGCCCCGCCGACGACACCTGGATGTACCTCGACGACGTCACCCTCACCACGAGGTAAATGCACCAGACGCCAAAATCCCCGCCCTCTACTGAGGACGGGGATTTCGGGTAACTGCTCGGCGCCCTGCTGGTCCGGACTGGATTACACGTTCAAGCCCGGGCCGCCCCGCTGAGAGTCGGACCCTTCGCTCACGTCAGCCAGGCCGTGACTTTGTCAGCCGGCATTGGCTTGCTCCAGAGGTAGCCCTGGGCATGGTGGACGCCGAGGCGTCGAAGTTCGGCGAGTTGATTGGGGGTTTCGACTCCTTCCGCGATCACAACCAGGTCGAGGGTGCGTGCCATGCCTAAGATGAGTTCGATGATGGAGGCCCTCTGCGGGTCCGTGTCGAGGACCTCAATAAAGGACCGGTCGATCTTCAGGGTGCGCGCGGACATCCATTGAATGTAACTCAATGAGGAATAGCCGGTGCCGAAGTCGTCGATGGAAAGCCCGACACCGAGGTCGTGCAGCCGGTGGAGGGTCTCCGATGGCAGCTCAGGTTGCTCCATCAACACGGTTTCGGTGATTTCCAGGTTCACCGCCGCTGGATCGATGCCCGCCGCCACAGCCGCCGTGTGCACGATGTCCGGGAAGTCGGGGGTCACGAGCTGGCGGGCGGAAATGTTCACTGCGGCCCAGAGGTTCCCGGCTCCCGGAACATTGGAGCGCCACCGCTGGACCTGGGCCAGCGCCTCGTTGAGCACCCAGGTTCCGATTGGAAGGATGAGGCCTGTCTCCTCGGCGATGGGGATGAACGTGTCCGGCATTATCAGTCCGTGTTCACGATGACGCCAGCGCAAGAGGGCCTCAAACCCGACCGTTTGTTCCGTGTCCAGTTCAATGATGGGTTGGTATTCCAGGAACAGTTCATCCCGTTCCAAAGCCACGCGCAGGTCGGATTGCAGGTCCAGGCGCCCGGCTGCCTGCCCGGTTGTACGGGAGTCATAGACCACTGAGCCGTCTCCACCGGCGGCCTTTGCTTCATACATGGCCGTGTCCGCGCCGTTAAGCAACGATTCCGCAGTATCTCCCGGGCCCGAGACCGCGATCCCGACGCTGACGTTGAGGAAGATCCTTCGTCCGTCAATATTGAACGGCTGGCGGGTCGCCATCCTGATGCGTTCCGCAGCAGCGGCGGCGTCGCGGATACCCAGGTTCTCGCAGACAATGACGAATTCGTCGCCACCGAATCGGCCCACGGTATCGCCCGAGCGGACGGCAGTCCGGAGCCGCTCGCCGAGCAGGATCAAGAGAGCGTCCCCGGCGGTGTGCCCGATGCCGTCATTGACGAGCTTGAACCGGTCGACGTCAACGAACATCACCACCACCCGCCGGGACGCCCGCGCCAAGAAGCCCTGGAGGACGTCGATGAGCAGATATCTGTTCGGCAGGCCTGTCAACGCGTCGTGGCGGGCCTGCCATTCAAGAACCTGTTCGGCGTCTTTACGGTCAGTGATGTCCATGACCGTCGCCAGGAAGCGCAACGGTGCCCCGTTATTGGCGTCATGGGTCATTCTTGCCTGGGACTGCATCCACCGAAGCTCGCCGTCGGCCCTCATGATGCGGAACTCGTACTCAACACGCTTCGTGCCTGAATCAAGCGCCCGCCGCGCCGCCTGGATTAGCTCCAGGTCCTCGGGGTGGACCAGGGCCAGGGACTGTTTTCGTGAGACCAGTTCGCCCGGAGCCAGTCCGTAGATCCGGGCATATTCATCTGAGTGCGACCACCGGTTCGAAACGATGTCGTGTTCGACAATGCCCATGTGAACCATTTCCTGGGCCGCTACGAGACGTTCAAGCTCGGCAGCGGCCACCTGCAGACGTTTCAGCTCAGTGATGTCCCGGGTGATTTCCGTGGACACAGCCACCGCCGCGACCGACTTGGCAGCTATGCCTCGGACCGGACTGACCGTGGCATACACCGTGAACCCACGTCCCATTCGGTGCTGCATCCAGAACTCACCTGCCCAGCCTTGGCCCGCGGCGATCCCCTCCGTGATCTCCCGCAGGGCCACCGCCTGTCCCTGTAAGTCCAGGCCGGCGATGATCCCAAGCTCGCTGATTTTACGACCAAGGACCTCCGTGGACCCGAAACCGTATAGCCGTTCGGAGGCATGGTTCCAATAGGTCACCCGCCACGTGTTGTCGAGTCCGATCACCGATTGCTGGATTTCCTCCAGCAGCAGCGCCTGCATCACCAGATCATCATGCTTTACTACAGGCATTGTCCCCGTCCCCGCCAACATCCGGCGCCGCCAGTAAGTACCGGAAGGTCGTAAGCGTCAACCTACAGCCGACTGCGGGGCTCCGCGTTCATTTCCGGAGACCTGGGCCGTGGCGCGGCGGGCTCTCCGGACAAGGCGACCGTGCGCCAGGAACCATAGAGGGCCGCTAGGACGAGGAGCAGTCCGGTGATGATGAGCGGCCATGGGGCGTAGTTGACGGTGGTCTTGGCTTGGCGGGGTCCCGGCGGGCACGGGGTGACTGTTAACTTCGTTTGGCGGTTAAATCGCAGCTTGAAATGGCGGTCTTGACCTGTTCCGTTTGCGGAACAGGTCAAGAAACTGGCGCCGGACGACTTCGTAAATGTCCGCCCTGAGGAACCGTCACGTGCGCAGGAGTGATTCCATTTCGTCGATCAGCCCGTTCACACCTGGCGAAGCTGAAATTGCTGCCCCGATCCGCTGGCTGCCGGCTTCATATTTGCTGTCCCTCAGGATCTTTAGCACCGCATCGCGGATGGCGGCTGGTTTCGGCCGGCCGGTCCTGAGATTAATTCCGGCACCGGCCCACGCCACCCGGGCGGCTCCCTCGGGCTTGTCCTCGGTGTCCCCTGCAACCACAATCGGCACGCCATGTTCCATCGCGTAGTGAAGGCCTCCGTAGCCTCCGTTCGTGACGTACACGGCGACCTTAGGCATGAGTTCGGCGTCGGGTAGGAACTCCGCGGCGCGGGCATTGGCAGGGAGCGGCGGAAGCGCAGCCAGGGGGCGCCGGCCGGTACTGACCACCACCATGACATCCTCCTCGGCAAGCGCTTCGAGAGCAGGGCCGACCAAGGCTGTGAAGTCGTCGTTTGAGACGGTTCCTTGCGTCACGTAGATAACCGGGCACGAGCCGTCGAGATCGCCCCACCAGTCCGGCTTCGCACTAACGGTAACAGCGTGCCGGGACATCGGCCCGAAGAAGCGGAGGGTGTCCGGCGCATCCGATCGCGGGTATTCAAACTCTGCCACCGTGAACTGTGCGATGAGTTCGGCGCCTCGTGGCCCGTCCAGGATGAACAGACCGTCCTTCCCGACTCCCACTAGCTCGCGCATGAGAGCGTCAACCTGCCGCTGGCTGTCCCGCAGCACAACATTGGCGACCAGCCAATGCAGGATCCGGTTTCTCAGGCGGGAGGCCGGCCCGCGGCCCGGCATCAACCCCAGACCGTACGGCGCGCAATCCGGGCTCGACAGCGTCAATGGCAAAATGCCGCAGGCAATGAATGCAGGGCGCTTTTCCCGGGGCAGTTTCGCGAGGGTTGCGGCCCCGACAAAAGTGACCTCCGCAAGCACCGCGTCTGTCGGCTCGGAGGAGATCGCCGCCGCGAGCGGCAGATATTGGCCGCGCGCCGGGTCGATTACCAGCCCTCGGATAGCCTCGCGCACAGCGCGGACGCCCGTCGCTGCGCTGGCCTGGGGAGCGTATTCAGCACCCGGACCCAGCGGCAAAAACTCAGCTCCACTGGACAGAACCGCATCTGCATATGCGGGGCCGGTCAGAAACCGCACCCTATGCCCGCGAGCGATTAGTTGCCGGGCGACGCCAAGCATTGGCGAGACGTGACCATCATGGGGACCGCTGCAAACGATGACTGAAGCCATCCCTGGAGCTTATGCCCCGCGGCAGTCTGGAAACAGCCCCCCGGGCGCAGATGGTTGCTGCACATCATTCATTCAAGGGGGCGATGCCGCGGTTTAGCCTCCACGTCTGAAGCCCGACATCGTTGGTGACTGAGCGCGCCAACGCGACATTCACCTTCATCGCGCACAGAGGAGGATGATGGCGGGTCGCCGAGCCAGAGGCCCGCACGCACGGGCACGGCACGCAAGCACCTGGTCCGTCCCCGTTGCGGAGGATTGTCAGTTCCACGCGCTAGGTTGGTCCCGACTCGCCGCTTCTGAGAGGGGGCGCCGCCAAGATGAGACCGTCCATGACAGCCCTACCCGCCGAACTACAAAGGAGATTCCAGACCTGGGACGCCAAGGGCCGCCCGCAGCAGGACGCCTTCGAATGGAAGAAGGAGAACTGGTAAAGGTACCTCGGAGATGGGAGTGGTTGACCCCTGGGGGTGCGGGACCACGAACGGGCTGGGTACGAAAAATCCCCGCCAGCACGCGGCTGACGGGGATTCCGACTCAAAGCTCCTCCGACTGGACTTGAACCAGTAACCCTTCGATTAACAGTCGAATGCTCTGCCAATTGAGCTACGGAGGAATGAAGCGTGTACAAGCCTAACAAAGGGCTGCCGGGAAACGAAATCGGCGCAGGAAAGGCTTCAGCTATCCATGCGGAGGGCGCGGCGCTGCATTTCCAGCTGCATGAGTTCCCGGTTGAGGCGTTGGAACTCTTCCGGCTGGGCCGAGGCATCCAGGCGCTGCAATTGGCCCATCTTGTCCGCCTTGACCCTGGTGATCTGCAGTTCGAAAAGCCGGGCCAAAATGTCGCGGCAATAACGCTGCAGCGCTTCCGGAGTGCTGGCCGGCAGCGGAACGACTGCAAGCTCGGAGACCAGGCCTTGGAGCGGTTCCGGGACTTCCCGGCGAATCCCTTCCACCCAAGCCACAGGGTCACCCGCGTGGGCCAGCCCGGCGGCCCGGACGGCAGTGTGCACGGCTGAGTAGGCAGGGGTGACGAAGTGGCAGGCTTCAAACCGTTCCCATGCGCCACCGATGAGCGCAGCTTCGCCACCCAGGACGGCGGGGTTTTGGATGACCACTTCGAGGGCCTGCCGCTCCATGGCGGCAATGGGATCCCTCGGATCCGGGCGCATGAAGGCGATGGGAGCGTCCGACGGCGGTGCTGCCGCCGGCTGGCCGGCCTGGCCCGGCGTTGTGCCTTGCCCGGCCCCCGTGGCTCCTGCGGTGCTCGCAGCCCCCGCAGTACCCGGCGCGCCAGAAGCAGCGCGTTTGGCAGCCAAACCAACGGCCCGGCTGACTTCTTCAATGGGCATGCCGAGCCAGCCTGCCAGCTCGCGGACATATGCTGGGCGGATGCCCGAATCACGGATCTGCGCAACCACTGGGGCCGATTCCCGCAGGGCTGAGACGCGGCCTTCCACGGTGTCCAGGTTATGGCGTTTGAGGGACGCCCGGATCGCGAATTCGAAGAGCGGCCGGCGGGTGGCGATCAAGTCCCGGACAGCTGCATCCCCCTTGAGCTGGCGCAAGTCACAGGGGTCTGCTCCGCTCGGTTCCACGGCCACGTAAGTCTGCGCGACGAAGCGCTGGTCCTCCTCGAAGGCGCGCAATGCCGCTTTCTGGCCGGCGGCGTCGCCGTCGAAGGTGAAGATAACCTCTCCCCCGGTACCGTCGTCGGACAGCAAGCGGCGGGCGATCTTGATGTGGTCGGTACCGAAAGCCGTACCGCACGTGGCCACAGCGGTACCGACTCCGGCAAGGTGGCAGGCCATGACGTCCGTGTACCCCTCCACCACCACCAGTTGCCGGTCTTTGGCGATGCTCCGCTTGGCGAGGTCGATGCCGTAGAGGACCTGGGACTTCTTGTAGAGAACGGTCTCCGGAGTGTTCAGGTATTTCGGGCCCTGGTCGTCCTCGTAGAGCTTGCGGGCACCGAAGCCGATGGTGTCCCCAGCGATGTCCCGGATCGGCCAGATGAGCCGGCCGCGGAAGCGGTCGTAGATTCTCTGCTGATTACCGGGTCCCCCGGCGGAGAACATTCCCGTCAGCTTCAATTCGGCATCCGTGAACCCGCGTCCGCGCAGGTGTTTCAGGAGCGAGTCCCAACCCTGCGGCGCGTAGCCGACGCCGAACTGCTCGGCTGCGGTCCGGTCGAAACCGCGGCCATGGAGGAAGTTGCGGCCCTCGGCGGCACCTGCCGTAAGCAGCTGGGCGCGGAAGAATTCGTCGGCGATCTTGTGGGCATCCAGCAGCCGCTGGCGCTTGCCGACCTCTTCGCGGTTGGGACCGGTGCCGCCGTCTTCATAGCGCAGCTCGTAGCCAATCCGGGCTGCGAGCTTTTCCACAGCTTCGTGGAAGGAGGAGTGGTCCATCTTCTGGACGAACGAGATGGCGTCGCCGTCTTCACCGCAGCCGAAGCAGTGGTACCGGCCTACTTGGGGACGGACAGTGAACGACGGCGAGCGCTCGTCGTGGAAGGGGCAGAGGCCTTTGAAGGTGCCCAGGCCGGCGCCCTTGAGGGTGACGTAGCCGTCCACCACTTCCTTGATATCGGTGCGCTGGCGTACTTCGTCGATATCTTCACGTTTGATCAGGCCAGTCACGTCACCATCCTAGTCGCTCAGGTGGGCAGCCCCTGAGTGGGCCGACAACTCGATGCGGCCTACCAGAGTGACGGCAGGCTGCCCACGAGCCGTTCGTACATCGCCAGCGCCGATGCGTCCGTCAGGGACGCCACCTGGTCGATGACGACGCGAAGCCGGGCGCCGTCGTCGGGGGCGTCCCGCCAGTCCGCGGCGAACATCGGTTCCAGGTGCCGGTCTCCGCTCGCGTTGAGTACGCCCACCAACGCGTGCAGGACTTCGCGCTGCCGCTCATAGACGGGCTGCCGATGGTCGGTGGAGATCACGAACGTGGTGGCAAGGCCCTTCATGGCGGCGATCTCCGTGACGGTTTCCTCCGCGACCATGAGTTCGGCGCCGTAGCGCGTGAGGTGGTCCGGGCCGAAGCGGGCACGCGTGGTCTCAAGGGCACTCTGGCAGAACCGGCCGATCAGCTGGCTGGTCATGTCCTTCAGCGCCGCCATCGACTTGCGGCTGCCATCGGCCTCGCGGACCCACACGCTCGTGGCTTCGAGTCGGGCCAGAGCGGCATCGATTTCGGCGGGATCGTTGTGGGGCAGGTACCACTGCTTGGTGTACCCCACCACTCGGGCCCGGTGGTCGGGGTTGTCCAGCCACTTGAGCTGGAAGTGGCCGGCAACGATGGCATCCTCAACGTCGTGGACGGAGTAGGAGATATCGTCAGCCAGGTCCATCACCTGGGCCTCTATGCAGGAGCGGTTGCCCGGCGCGCCGTCACGAAGCCACGTGAATACGGGCAGGTCGTCTTCATAGGCACCGAATTTGCTGCTCCGCTGTCCGTGGATGACGGGCGCGTCGACGGCGGACCACGGGTATTTGGACGCTGCGTCAAGGCTCGCGCGGGTCAGGTTCAGGCCCGCGGGCCGGCCGTCGGCAGCAAGGACCTTGGGTTCAAGGCGGGTGAGCAGGCGCAGGGTCTGGGCGTTGCCTTCGAAGCCGCCGATTCCGTGGGCTACCTCGTTGAGCGCGGATTCCCCGTTGTGGCCGAAAGGCGGGTGGCCGAGGTCGTGGCTCAGGCACGCCGTGTCCACAACATCCGGATCGCAACCGAGAGCGCGGCCCAACTCGCGCCCCACCTGGGCCACTTCAAGGCTGTGCGTCAGGCGGGTACGGACGAAGTCGTCGGTGTCCGGGGCCACAACTTGGGTTTTGGCCCCGAGCCGTCGGAGGGCCGACGAATGCAGCACCCTTGCCCGGTCCCTTTCGAAGTCCGAGCGGTAGGTGTTTTTCCGGGGTTCCTGGACCCAGCGTGCCGAGTCGGCCTCCACATAGCCCGGAATGCCCGTTGCGTTTTCGGCCGGGCGTGCTGCAGACATCGCTTCAGTTCCCATGGGTATCTGCCTCCTCCGCTTGCCGTGCACCGGCGTCTCTTCAGCCAGTGCCTATGCAGCCAGTTTTCCACGACTCTGGCCGTGCGCGTGCACGCGGCGACCCGGGCCGCGCTTTAGCCGCCTGAGACGTCGAGTTCGGCTGCGGCGATATCGCGCGTCTGATCGGCGTCCATCTGCCGGCTGAGCAGCCAGTCCTTGGGCAAGGCCGGCCTCTTGGGGGAACCTGCGCGTCCTCGCGGGCCCTCCGAGTCGACGCCCGGGTACGGCAGGTCCATGTCGAGTTGGTCCAGCAGCTCGCGCAGGACCTCGAGCGTTGGCACGGTGGCCAGTTTGGCGCGCAGTTCCCCGCCCACGACGTAGCCCTTGAAGTACCAGGCCATGTGCTTGCGGATCTCGCGCAGCGCCTTGTACTCGTCGTTGCCGAAGGTTTCGATCATGAGCTCGGCGTGGCGGTAGACGCCGTCGGCTACTTCGCGCAGGCCCGGACGGTGACGCTCGTCGCTTCCTTCAAACGCGGCCTGGAGGTCACCGAAGAGCCACGGGCGGCCTTGGCAGCCGCGGCCAACCACGACGCCGTCGATCCCGGTTTCGCGCACCATGCGGACTGCGTCTTCGGCGGACCAGATATCGCCGTTGCCCAGGACGGGAATGTCGGGGAGGGCTTCGCGCAGCCGTGCGATGGCGGACCAGTCGGCCTGGCCGGAGTAGAACTGTGCGGCCGTGCGGCCGTGGAGCGCGACGGCGGCAACGCCGGAATCGCGGGCGATGCGGCCGGCGTCGAGGTACGTGAGGTGGTCCTCGTCGATGCCCTTGCGCATCTTGATGGTCAGCGGGATATCGCCCTTGGAGGCTTCCTTGACGGCTGTCTGGACGATCGAGGTGAAGAGGTCGATCTTCCAAGGGAGGGCGGATCCGCCGCCGCGCCGGGTGACCTTGGGCACGGGACAGCCGAAGTTGAGGTCGATGTGGTCCGCCCGGTCTTCCTCGACGAGCATGCGTACGGCCTGGCCCACGGTGACAGGGTCCACGCCGTACAGCTGCACGGAACGGACCTTTTCGTCGTCGTCGTGGGAGATGATGCGCAACGATTCCGGCGTGCGCTCCACCAGGGCACGGGAGGTCACCATCTCCGCGACGTACAGGCCGCCGCCGTATTCACGGCACAGCCGGCGGAAGGCCGAGTTCGTGATCCCGGCCATCGGGGCAAGGATCACGGGGGTGTCCACGGTGATCCGGCCGAGCTGCAGCGGGGGCAGTTCGAGCTTGGGCGAAGGGGGCGTTGCTACTACAGTCACCCGTCCATTGTCTCAAAGCGGGGCAAATCGACTGACCGGCCGAGTACGAGCCGGGCCGCTAGAGCAGCCAGCCGTTGTCCTCGGCGATGCGCACGGCCTCGGCGCGGGTCCGGCCGCCGGTCTTGGCCATCGCGGCGGACAGGTAGTTCCGCACGGTCCCTTCGGAAAGCATCGCCGACTTCGCGATATCGGCAACGGTTCCGCCGTCGGACGCTGCCTTGAGCACCTCGCCCTCGCGTTCGGTCAGCGGGCTGTCTCCCGCGGTCAATGATTCCGCCGCGAGCACGGGGTCCACCACCCTGAGCCCCTGATGGACGCGGCGCACGGCTTCGGCCAATTGCCGCGCCGGCGTGTCCTTGACGACGAATCCGGAGGCTCCGGCCTGCATGGCGCGCTTGAGGTAACCGGGCCGTCCGAAGGTGGTCACCATGAGGACCCGGCACGACGGCGCGGCCCGCCGCACGGCCGCAGCCGCGCTGATCCCGTCCAGGCCAGGCATCTCGACGTCGAGCATTGCCACGTCGGCGGAGTGCTCGACGACGGCGGCCGCCACCCCGGTCCCGTCCCCCAGTTCCGCGACCACCTCGATGTCCGGTTCCAGTCCCAGCAAAGCCGCCAGAGCCCCGCGCACGAGCGCCTGGTCGTCTGCGATCACCAATCGGATGTTCATACCTCAACCGCCAATCTGAACCCTCCCAGGTCACTCGGGCCAATGGTGACCGTTCCCCCGGCGGCACCCACGCGTTCGCGGATCCCGGCCAGTCCGTTCCCGGAGCGGCCCCCGGAGGCCTGGCCGACGCCGTCGTCCTCCACCAGAACGCTCGACGCCGTCAACCGGACGCGGCAGCGCGCGGCGCCGGAGTGCCGCACCACGTTGGTGACGCCTTCGCGCAGCACCCAGCCGAAGAGCTCCCTGTGCCGCGCCGGAACCTGTTCCACGGTTCCCGGCAGTTCGGCGTCGATCCCGGCCGATTCCAAGGCCGTCCGGGCGACGGCGAGCTCCGCAAGGACGTTGACGCCGCGATAACCGGCCACTGTGGCCCGGACGTCGGCGAGCGCACCGCGGGCCAAGTCCTGCACCGCGGAAATTTCGGCGGCTGCCCGGTCCCGGGCAGGGTAGTCGCCGGGGACGGTGTCCAGCATCCTGCCGGCCAACTCAGCCTTCACGGCGATCACCGTCAGGGAGTGCCCCAGGATGTCGTGCATGTCCCGGGCCACGCGGCTGCGCTCTGCTGCGACGGCCGCGTCAGCCAGTTCAGTCTGCGCTTCGCGGAGCCGTGCTGTCTGCCGGATCAGCCGCGCGAAGGCGGACATCATGAGGCCAAGGGACAAGATGATCCCGGCCTGGAGCAAGGCCTGCTCCCCGTTGCCCGTCACCAGCTGGGTGGTGAAAGAGACGAGGGCCAAAGCGACGATGAGGAAGAAATCCGTGCGCGGCGGAAGGGACGTCATGGCGATGGCGCACGCGAGGAACGTCCAGGTCCACAAGGCTTCCCTTCCGATGATGAAGATCATCAGCCCGTTCAGCGCCAGCAGGATGCAGACAGACACGATGCCGGCGCGGACGCCTGGGCGCCAACTGATCTGGGGCAGGAAGACGTAGGCCGCGAAGAACACGATCAAGGACGCCGACGCCGCCATTTTCCAAGCCAGCGGCTCGTCCACGGACCACACGATGTTCCACGTCGGCCAGGCCCAGAGCAGGATGGAGAGTCCCGCGCCGACGAACCAGCCCCGTGGCCCGGGACCGCGGAACATGGCGCCGGTGAACACGGTGCCGCGGAACACGCTTCCGGTGATCACATCCCTGAAGGAGGTTCCGCGGGCATTGCTGGTCATGGTGCCTACCCTAGCGGCCTGTTCAGACACGTTTCGTGTCGCGGCGGAACGCCATGGCAGCCCCGGCCACGAAGATCACGAGCCAGATGAGCACGTTGAGGATCCACGCCCAGTCGAACTCGCCGGTGATGGGGCTCCGGGCCAATTGCCCGATCCCGTATGCGGGCGTGAACTTGGCGATGTTCCCGAAGGTCTCCCCCATGATCTCGATCGGCATGAACAGTCCACCGAGCATGGCAAGGATGGCCAGGGCCGGGCCGAGGATTTGCATGACGTTCTGGCTCGGCATGAGGTATCCGACGAACAACCCAAGTGCCGCGAAGACCAGGGAGCCGAGCCAAGCGACAAGCCCCGCTGTCAGCCAGGTCTGGGCATCCATGGTGACACCGGCCAGGGCACCGATGACGAATTGGGCCACGACGGCGACGAGGGACAGCGTCAGCGCGGCCATTGCTTTCACCGCGATATACGCCCCTGGCAGGAGCGGCGTGAGGCGAAGCTGGCGGCTCCAGCCTTGGGCACGTTCCACCGCCACTTGGCTACCGGCGCCCGTAGCAGCGGTCATCGCAGCATAGACCGTGAGGCTGATGAGGATGTACTGGCCGTAGCTGTGACCGTTGGGCAGGAGCTTGTCCTTGTTGGACAAGCCGAAAATGAAGAAGAAGATGGCCGGCATGAATACCGTGAAAATGATGGTCCGACGGTTTCGGAGCATCCGCTTGATCTCGATCCAGAGGAAGGTGCGGTTGACCCCGCCGGTGGACGGCTTCCGTTCCTGGACGACTGTTGCCGTGCTCATACGAGGTCTCCTTCAAAAGTGATGCTCGTGGATTCCGGTACGGCATCGTCTCCGGTGAGGGCCACGAAGGCCTCCTCGAGGTTGTTCGCCGCCACTTCGACGTCGTGGGCGCCCGTGTTATTGAGCAGGTACCGCACGACGGCGTCCGAGTCGCCCGTGCGGACGGTGAGGCGGCCGCCGTCGTAATCCATGCTCTCCACAGGCGGCATCCCAGCCAGCAGTCCGCGCTCTGTTACTGGAAGCGAAGCCTTGACGGTGCGGCCGGAGGCTAGGTTCTTGATCTGGGCGGCGGTGCCGTCCGCCACGATGCTGCCTTGCCGGACCAGGACAATCCTGTCCGCGTAGGCGTCGGCTTCTTCTAGGTAATGCGTGGCGAAGATGACGGTCCGTCCGCGCTGGGCGTCGGTCCTGATGGCGTTCCAGAAGTCGCGTCGTCCCGCGACATCCATGCCGGTAGTGGGCTCGTCCAGGATCAGCAATCCGGGATCGGAGACGAGGGCCATGGCGAAGCGCAGCCGTTGCTGCTGGCCGCCTGAGCACTTTTCCACCTTGCGGTCGGCGATCTCCAGGATGCCCGCCCGCGCCAGGACTTCGTCCACGGGCCGGGAGGAGTCGAACATGGCAGCGTTGAGCTGCACGGTCTCGCGCACGGTGATGTCCCGCAGCAAGCCGCCGGTCTGCATCACCGCAGCCACCTGGCCGCGGGCGATGGCTCCCCGCGGAGTGTGGCCGAAGATGGAAACGCTTCCCTGGTCCGGGGCGCTCAATCCGAGGATCATGTCGATGGTGGTGGTCTTGCCCGCCCCGTTGGGACCGAGGAACGCCACCACCTCCCCCGGCTGCACGGTGAGGTCCAGACCGCGGACGGCATGGACCTTCCCGAAGCTCTTGTGCAGTCCGGCGGCGTGGACGGCCGGCACACTCGCTGTTGTCATGACTCTCCTTGGCTTTGGTTTACTCCACTACCCATCAAAGCCGAGATCCACGTCCGGTGCCCGGGCGTGTGTCACCAATGAGGGATGACAAATGTCATCGAGGGCTAGCGGCGCTCGGCTTCCCTGCGTGCCCGCCTGGTCATGACAACGGCGGCAAGCTCGCCGGTGTCGAACGATTCGAAGGCATCGGTGGACCCGGCGGTTTCAAGGTCGCGGACCTTCCCGTCGTCGTCGGCTTGCGCCGAATCCCCCGTGCCGGCGGCCGCGAGCCGCCGCGGACCGGTCGCTTTGACCACCAGGACGGCGATCAAGGTGGTCACCGGGATGGCAAGCACCAGACCGATGGAGCCCACCAGTGTGCGGATGACTTCCTCGGACAACTCGGCACTGGTGAGGGCATCGACCAGCGGGCGGTCGTACAGCATGACAATGATCAAGAGGGGCAGCGCAGCACCGGCGTAGGCGAAGGCGATGGTGTAGACCGTGGAGGCGATGTGGTCCCGGCCGATCCTCATGGCTGAGCTGAACAGCTTGCGCGCTCCAGTTTCCGGCGCCAGCTCGTACAGTTCCCACACGGCAGCGGACTGGGTGATGGTCACGTCGTTGAGGACTCCGAGCCCGGAGATAATCAGCCCGCACAGGATGATCCCGGAGAGGGAGATCTTGTCCGACATGTTCACGAGCGTTGCGCCCTCGCTGGTGGCGATCCCGGTCAGGTTTGCCGCATCCGTGGCCCAGGCCGCCAGGAGCGCCGTAATGCCGAGGCCGAAGATCGTGCCCAGCAACGCAGTGGAGGTCTTGGCCGAGAATCCGTGGGCGAAATAGAGCACCCCCATCATGATCGCCGTGGAGCCAACCAATGCCACGAGCAACGGCGGCTTGCCTTCCACCAGTCCGGGAAGCATGAAGCTGACCATCACCACGTAGGCTCCGGCCAGTCCAAGGAGCGCCCTGAAGCCGCGCCAGCGCGCGACCGCGATGACCACCACGGCATACAGGATCGCCAGAAGCGCCATGGGAACGGTCCGCACGAAATCCAGGAAAACGTACGACGGCGAGCCGTTGCCTGCCGCTGCGCCCTGCGCCCCGGAGAGGTTCAGGTAGCGGATGCTGTCCCCCACTTTGACGCCGTGGGACTTTGCGACATCCGGGTTGATGACCACTCTTACGGGGCTGCCACCGTTATCCGGCTGCGTGGACGCGAAGGTGCATTGGGACCCCTGCTGCTGTGTGCCGCTGCCTTGGTTCGTACCGTTCGTACCCGATGCCTGGGTCCCTTGCGTACAGCTTTCCTGGGTGACGGCTTGGATCTTGCCGGTATCAAACGTCACCCCGGGAGCGGCCGCGTACGGGCTCGCGAAGGTGATGCCTTCCTTGCTCCCTGACGGCCACATGAGCAGCATGGCAACGATCGTGAGCACGGCAATAGGAGCCAGCACGGCTACGAGGAGCCAGTTGGCCCGCTTGCGTGCCGCGAGCGCCTGCGGGCTTGGCTCGAAATGCTCTGTGTGTCCGTGTGAATGGCCGTGACCCATTAGCTGCAAAACCTCATGCCCACAAGCCTACGTGAGGCAGCGCTGCGTCCCGCCCAACTGGCTGGCAGTTGTCGTCGTTTTGAGCGCTCAAAACGGTAGTTGACCCCGTAGTTCTCACTGATCCTGCCCTGATCATCACCGTCCATGAAGCCGATATAACCGCCCGGCGAGGAGTGAGGGCGCAATGCCGCGGCGTAACTGCGGACCCAGTCGATATTCGCCTCGTTGTCTGCGGGGTCGTTCCACATGCAGGCGATCACCGGAGAGAACTTGACGCTGCGGTTGACGAAGGCGGTGTCCGTCTGACCCACGAGTTGCACTGCACCGTCGATCGGGTAGACATGGACGGACGTCTGCACGCTCGGAACTTTGCTTCCGTACTCAAGATGGGCCGCAATGGCGCCGTCGTTGAGCTCGGAGAGGAAATCCGCTTTCCAGTATGCCTGCATCCCTTTCGGAAGCAGCGGATCAAATGCCGAGTTGAGTGCCGGGTACGGCATAGGCCCCACCAGCGAACCCGCCACAGGAGCAACATCCAGGAACGGCTGCCAGCGGGCCGCTCCCTCTCCAGGATCACCGGTCCACATGCCAATGACCACGCAGACCGGTTTGCCGTGCCACTCCTCCGGCAGGAACGGTACGGGCGGCCCTTGGTGGAAGCCCACGAAGGCCCCGAATTCCTCAGGGGCGGTGTCCATGTAGTCGCGGTAGAACTTCACCACGGTCTCAGCATGCTCCATGCCGTAGATGATGATCGCAGCGTGGACCATGTCCACCGGGTGCAGCTTGTATTCCAGCGACGTCACAACCCCGAAATTGCCTCCGCCTCCCCGCAAAGCCCAAAAGAGATCCTCGTGCCGGTTTTCGCTGGCAGTCAGGAACTTGCCGTCCGCAGTCACCACGTCAGCGGAGATCAAGTTGTCACAGGACAGGCCGTGTTTGCGGGCAAGGTAGCCGATGCCGCCACCCAAGGTCAGGCCGGCGATGCCGGTGGACCCCACGATCCCGCCGGTGGTGGCCAACCCGAAGGCATGGGTGGCGTGGTTGAAATCTGCCCAGGTTGTTCCCGCCTCGGCACGGGCAGTACCGGCTTCGGGGTCAACACGGACTCCGGTGCGGTTGACGAAATCGATGACAAGGGCATCGTCCCAGGTCCCGAACCCGGGAGCGCTGTGGCCGCCGCCGCGGATGGCCAAGGGCAGGGAATTGTCCCGGGCAAAATTCACGCTAGCAATGACGTCCGCTACCTGGGCCACACGCACGACCCCTGCCGGGCGCTTGTCGATCATGCCGTTATAGACAGCACGGGCGGAATCATAGTCAGGATCACTTGGAGTGACGAGTTGCCCGCGGAGCTGCTCGCGCAGTCCGTCGAGGGCTGTTCCATTCATGGGTGTTACCGCCGATTCTCTTCATGAGACCGGATTAGTTCCACCCGCCGCTACCCCACCAGAGCAACGGCCGGGGCTTACGTCGTCATGCATACACCCAGGGCAGCGGCGGCGTCAAGGTTTCACCCAACTAACTCGCAGTTGTTGTCGTTTTGAGCCCTCAAAACGGCAACTAACGCGAGTCAGTTGGGCGGAGAGGAACAGCTATTCGCTGACGACCAAGGTGTCCGCGCCGCGGAGCTTCGCCTTGCCCAGTTCCAGCAAAGGATCGACGACGGCGCGCACTGTCGTCATGGAATCGTCCACCTCGAGGAGCACGGGGTGCTGATAGGCAATGAGCGCCAGCAGGTCACGGATTGCGGCGCGCGCCTCGTCATCCTGCAAAAGCGGATCGTGGCCAAGGAACACTTCCGAGGGCTCGTCCGAGCTGCCCTGGGCATAGCTGATGGCGAAGGCCTGCAGCTTGCCCTTGCGGGTGGCCGGAACGCCCGAGCCAAAGGCACTCGCCTTGGGCGCTCGCAGCACGACCGCACCGTGCGCCCCCGTCAGCTCGTCGAGGAACAGCCGCTGCACAGTGGGGATGCCGAGCACTCCGGGGTTGTCCCAGTGGTGCACGGCGGTGTAGTACCGGCCTACGACGTCGCTCAGTTCCACTGAACCCGTGGCGAGGTCTTCCACTTGCTCGGAGGCCGCTGCTTCGGAGCCGTCTCCAAACACCGGCAGCCTGAGCGGCTCGGGAGCCACCACCACAAGCTGCGAACGCTGGATAGGTGCAAGCCCCGCCCACTCGGCGAAGGCGGCACCGGCCGTGCCGGGCTCCACTTTGCTGCGCAGCTTGGTGACCCCCGACGGCGACTGCTCGGCTTCGCGCCGCAGCATGGTCAGGAGCGTAGCCCCTATCCCGTTCCGGCGGTGGTCCTTGGCAACCTCGATGTAGGCCCAGAGCCGTTCCGGGTGCAGGGAGGCCTCGTGGACCACACCGGCCGCAACCGGGATGCCGATGCCGCCAACAACGTCTTCCGCCACGATGCACCTGCGCCAAGGCTGGCCTTGACCGCTGTTGCTCGACGGCGCCAGGGCTGCGCGGAATTGCTGGGCCGGCAAGGTCTCGGGCCCACCCCACATTTCCAGGAGCGCGAGGTCGTCGCCCTCACGCCATTCGCGGTATTCGATGGACACGCTTAGGCGCCGATCAGGCGTGCGGCCAGGTAGCCCTCCACCTTGTCCAGGGACACACGTTCCTGGCTCATGGTGTCGCGCTCACGGATGGTGACGGCCTGGTCATCAAGGGTGTCGAAGTCCACGGTGATGCAGAACGGGGTACCGATCTCGTCCTGGCGACGGTAGCGGCGGCCGATGGCGCCGGCGTCGTCGAAGTCGATGTTCCAGTTCTTGCGCAGCTGGGCGCCCAGGTCTTTCGCCTTCGGGGACAGGTCCTCGTTGCGGCTCAGGGGCAGCACGGCTGCCTTGACCGGTGCCAGGCGCGGGTCGAGCTTCAGCACGGTGCGGACGTCGACGCCGCCCTTGGCGTTGGGTGCCTCGTCCTCGGTGTAGGCGTCCACAAGGAAGGCCATGAAGGAACGGGTCAGGCCGGCGGCCGGTTCAATGACGTACGGCGTGTAGCGCTCGTTGGTGGCCTGGTTGAAGTAGCTGAGGTCCTGGCCGGATGCCTTCGAGTGCGTGGAGAGGTCGAAGTCGGTGCGGTTGGCGATGCCCTCGAGCTCGCCCCACTCGGAGCCCTGGAAACCGAAGCGGTATTCGATGTCCGTGGTGCCCTTGGAGTAGTGGCTGAGCTTGTCCAACGGGTGCTCGAAGAAACGCAGGTTCTCCGGCCGGATGCCCAGACCGGTGTACCAGGACATGCGTTCCTTCATCCAGTACTGGTGCCATTCTTCGTCCGTGCCCGGCTCGACGAAGAATTCCATTTCCATCTGTTCGAACTCGCGGGTGCGGAAGATGAAGTTGCCCGGAGTGATCTCGTTGCGGAAGGACTTGCCGATCTGGCCGATGCCGAACGGCGGCTTCTTGCGGGACGTGGTGAGCACGTTGCTGAAGTTGACGAAGATGCCCTGCGCGGTTTCCGGTCGCAGGTAGTGCAGGCCTTCTTCACTGGCCACGGGGCCCAGGAAGGTCTTGAGCAGGCCGGAGAACTCCTGCGGTTCGGTCCATTGGCCGCGGGTGCCGCAGTTGGCGCAGGCAATGTCCTTGAGGCCGTTTTCGGCAGGACGGCCCTTCTTTTCCTCGTACTCTTCCTCGAGGTGGTCGGCGCGGTAACGCTTGTGGCAGGAAAGGCACTCGACCAGGGGATCGGAGAACACCTCGACGTGGCCGGAGGCTTCCCATACTTGGCGGGGCAGGATCACGGAGGAATCGAGGCCCACAACATCTTCGCGACCGCGAACAACGCTCTGCCACCACTGGCGCTTGATGTTTTCCTTGACTTCGGCACCGAGGGGGCCGTAGTCCCATGCGGACCGGGAGCCACCATAGATTTCACCGGCCTGGAACACGAAGCCCCTCCGCTTGGAGAGGGAAATGACCTGGTCGAGGACGGATTTTGCTGCCATGGGTAACTCCAATGTTCTACAGGGCCGCTGGGTGCGGTCCGTGCTTGTGCGCGAATGTAATGCTGTGCAGGAAGCTGCGTGTCCTAGCCTACCGGCCTTTGGTTGCTGTCCTGCTTCCGGGACTGGCCCGGCTGGCCCTTGCCGGGGCGGCGGGAAGAGAGCGAGCCCTTCGGCCACGGCAAGGTGGCGACGATGATGGCGAACAGGGTCAGCAACGTGCCAAGGATCGTGGGCAAGGCGACCACGGTTCCGGGAGCCGGCAGGACCAGGTCAAGCGCGAGCGATCCGAGCAGCTGCCCCGCAATCATTCCCAGCCCCGTGACCAGGACACCGAGGCTGCGGACCAACAAGGCAGCCAGGCCGATAAAGACGCAGCCCATCGGCCCGCCCAAGTAATACCACCATTCGGAGGGCAGGGCGTGGCCAGGACCAATCAAGGACACTTTGATGAGCCAAGCGATCCAGAGGATGACTGTTCCGGCCACGAAATTCACCAGCGTGGCGGCGATAGGGCTGCCGTAGTGCACGGTCGCGGTGCCGTTCATCGCCTGCTGGAAACTCATGAGGCAACCCGCCACGACCGGCAACAGGATCGGCAGCAGCAAGGACCCGACGTCGGCGGCTGCCCCGAGGCGCGGCGAGACGGCCCAGACGACGGCGGCGATCGTCAGGACGCTGCCGAGGATGCGGACCCCGGTGATCGAGCGTTTGCCGCCGGGACCGATGCCGAGCCGGTCCACGAGCAGTCCGCTCAGGGTCTGGCCAGTGACCGCGGCGACCGTAAACAAGGCCACGCCAAGCAAGCCGACTGTGAACGATTGGGCAAACACGAACAGGGCGCCGATACCGCCCGCCAGGACATAGAACCGCGGAAAACTGCGCTCCTTGAGGGCAGGCAGGATCCTTCGCAGCGCGGCGCGGCCTTTCGGCAGCGCCAGTCCGATCGCGGCGATCAGTACCAGCCCGGTGGTGAAACTCACGACGGCGGCCGCGATGCCGTCGTCGAGCGTTGCTCCCAGGGCGCCGTTGATCCGGCCCTGAAGCGGGATCACGAGCCCGGTGGCCACGGCGAGGAGCAGTCCGGTGAGCAAAGGGCGGGAGGTACTTCGGGAGGCTGGGCGGGACGACTGCGGCATTTTCACCACCTTACTTCAGGCATCATTGCTTGTATGAGCAACCCGGAAATCGAAGAAATCCCCATCCGCGACGACATGATCCGCCTTGGTCAGCTCCTGAAGCTCGCCAACCTGGTGGAGGACGGCGTGGAAGCCACGGAACTCATCAAGAACGGCCTGGTCAAAGTCAACGGCGAGATCGACGATCGACGCGGCCGCCAACTCCATGTAGGCGACACCGTGACCGTCAACGGACAGACGGTGCGGATCACTGCCGCTTCCTAGTTCGGCAACGCGGGGTCACTTACGGCCCATGACGTGCCTCGTAACGGGCCGTAAGTGACCCCGCGTTGCGTTCAGACGGACGCGAGGACCTTGTGCTCCAGGAATTCGCCCACGTGCCCGATTTCCTGCTGGTTGATGCCGTGCCACATACCTGCGTAGAGCACCTTGGTGAGGTCCGTGTGCTTTCGCACCCACCCCATCGTGTATTCGATCTTGTCCGGGGTGATGACAGGATCCTGCTGATCCCGGCCCCAGAAGAGCGGCACGGAACCGTCCAGTTCGGCGTCGCGGAATGCGGGGTCGGCATCGGCGTCGACGGCGAAGCCCGAAAGCCCGACGACGGCGGCAAAGTCCGCCGGGCGCTGCCGGAGCAGCGAGGTGGCCATGGCCATGCCCATGGAAAAACCGAGGAGCGTCACCGAGCTGTGGTTGGACTTGAACGAGTCCAGCCAGGAAAACACGTACTCCGCGGCGTCCTTGACGGCGTCGAGCGAGTAGTCGATGGACGCCGTGAGCGGGAACCACGTGAAGCCCGGGCCAGTGGCGATCGGTGCGCGGAGCGAAGCGACGACGAAGTCCTGGGGCAACAGCCCGGCAAGGCTAAAAAGGTCTTGCTCGTTGGATCCGTAGCCGTGCAACAGGACCAACAACGGCTTTCCAGCCCGTTCTTCCTCTTCGTGGGACCACAAAACGACCGGGGCGGGAAAGGCAGCAGCTTGACTCATGGGACTATTCTTGCAGTTACCCATGAGTAACAAGCTACGGGCGCGTAGCGTTGCAGCAAGAGGCAGGATATGAACGTGAGTGACGCTGATTCCACGGTGGAGGCAAAGCCGGACGAGCGGATTCATCCGTGGACGCGCTACATGGCATTGGGTGATTCCTTTACCGAAGGCATCGGCGACCCGGAACCCAACAATCCAGGGGGACATCGCGGCTGGGCCGACCGCGTAGCCGAGGAACTGAGCCGGGGACATCGGGATTTCGCCTACGCGAACCTGGCCATCCGCGGGCGGCTGCTCCAGCAGATCCTCGACGAACAACTTGGCCCGTGCATGGACCTCAAGCCGGACCTCGTGAGCATCTCCGCAGGCGGCAACGACCTCATCCGTCCCGGTGGCGATCCCGACACCCTGGCCGAGAAACTCGATGCCGCCGTACAGACCCTGGGCTCCGAAGGCGCCACCGTGGTTCTCTTCAATGGCCCGGACACCGTGTCATCAGTACTCGGCCGGATCCGCGGCAAGATGGCCATCTACAACGAAAACCTCCGCACGGTGGCCGCCCGCCACGATGCCGTGATCGCCGATATGTGGTCCCTGCGCCAACTCTCCAACTCCCAGATGTGGGATGAAGACCGCCTGCATTTCTCTCCGCTCGGCCACCACACCATCGCCGCGATGGTCCTCGACTCACTCAATGTGCCGCACAACCTCGAGCCGCTGTTCCCCAAGCCGCTCCCCCAGCGCAGTTGGCGCGAAGCCCGCTCGGGCGACCTCGTATGGGCCCGCGAGTATTTTGTCCCGTGGGTCATTCGCAGGATCCGGCATCGCTCCTCCGGTGACGGAATCCTGCCGAAACGCCCGACGCCGGGACCCGTCTTCGGTCCTGCGGACACCTTGCTGCCCCGGAGTTGAGCGGGAACCACAGGGCGGGTCACAGGGAGCGGGGCTAAGCTGGTGAAAGACCTAGGAGGCCTCCACCGTGAACAATTTGATCTTCTGGATCATCGTCTGCTCTTGGCTGATTCCGATGGGGATCCGCATGTACAACCGATCGCGCCAACGCAGGCTCCGGGACTTCCCTCCGCAGAATTACCCCGGTCAGCCCTATCCTCCACAGAACTACCCCGTCCCTCCGCAGAATTACCCCGGGCAGCCCTATCCCCCACAGAACTACCCCGTCGGATACCCGGAGCAACCCCCGGTAATCTTCCCGGCTGAGCCGCAACCCCCGGGGGCGACGCCCGTACCGCAGGCCGCTCCGCCGTCGTCGGCTGCTCCGCAAATGAACAGCGCGCCCCAGCCGAACAGCGCGCCCCAAGGCTACCGGGCACGGAAACTGGCCGAACTGGACCAGGAGTACAGCGACGGGAAAATCGCCATGGAGGATTACATGAAGCTCCGCCAGGAGATCATGAACGGCTGATTCAGCCGAAGAAAGATTCGCGCAGCTGGGGACCGAGCTGGCCGATCTCGGTGAGGAAACCGTCGTGCCCGATCGGCGCCTCGATCACGTGAACGGGGACCCCTCCGGGCAAGGCTTTGGCGAGCTCGTGGGATTGTTCCGGGAAGTAGAGCCGGTCCGAGTCCACCGAGGCAACGAAGAACTTCGCCGTTGCCACGGACAGCGCATCCTCCAATGAGCCCCGGCCGCGGGTGATGTCGTGGCTCATGAGGGCCTCGGTGATGGCGATGTAACTGTTGGCGTCGAAGCGCTGGACCAGCTTGCTTCCCTGGTGGTCGAGGTAGCTCTCCACTTGGTAGCGGCCCCGGTCCCCCAACGCGGCAGCCTGGAGGGGTGCCTCGCCGCCTTGGGCGTTCCGGCCGAAGCGGAAGTCCAGTTCATCCGCCGAACGATAGGTGATGTGGGCGATCCGCCGGGCAAGGGCCAGCCCTGCCTCGGGCGCGGCCTTGCCATAGTAGTCGCCGCCGTTGAAGTCGGCGTCCTGCCGGATGGCGAGAGTCTGGGCCTGCGCGAACGCGATCTGTTCGGCAGTGCTGTACGCCCCGATCGAAATCACGGCGCATCGCTTGACGCGGTCCGGATAGCTGACGGCCCATTCCAGTGCGCGTGCACCGCCCATGGACCCGCCCACGACCGTGTGCCAGCTGTGGATCCCCAAAGCGTCGGCAAGCCGGGCTTCGGCCACGGTGCTGTCCCGCAGGGTCACGAGCGGGAAGCGGGAGCCCCACGGCCTGCCGTCAGGAGCGGTCGACGACGGCCCGGTGCTGCCGTAGCAGCCTCCCACGATGTTGACGGAGACCACGAAGTAGCGATCCGTGTCGATGGTGGCGCCCGGACCAACGAGTTTCTCCCACCAGCCTTCTTCGTCGCTCTCGCCACGGGCCACATGGGTGCTGCCCGTCAGGGCGTGTTCCACCAGGACAGCGTTGGAAGCGTCGGCGTTGAGCCGCCCCCATGTTTCGTAAGCAAGAACGACCTCCGGCAGGAAACCTCCGGCCTCCAGTTCGAGCCCGCCCACGGAAACATATTTGAGGGTTCCGTCTTGGGTACCGGAAAGGGGTATGGCTGTTGCAGCAATTGTCATTCGTTGACACCTCACATCGCGCTTGCCCGCCGCCAACACAGCGAAGGGCCAGGTCTTCACCCGGGGCACCCCGCCGCGATTGGAGGGTTGCCGGCCAGCAAGCCGGGGCTGTCGCTGGCACTCATGACCTATAGGAAGAGTCTAGGAAAACCGGACCCCTTCTGACGAAGATTATGACACCTTTGTGACACTTGACCGTGTTTTGTTCACGAAGCAGTGACCAAGGAGGCCAGCCGGCGAAGATTCATGCTGCGTCGCCCGCCGGCCTCCTGCGCCATCCGGAGCGGTACTAGCTGCCCTTCGCCGCCCGGAATCCTGACTCGAGGTCGGCGAGGATGTCGTCGATGTGCTCGATCCCGACGGACAGCCGCACCAGGCCCGGGGTCACTCCGGCCACGGCCTGCTGTTCGGGGGTCAGCTGGCTGTGTGTCGTGGACGCGGGGTGGATGACCAAGGATCGGACGTCCCCGATGTTTGCCACGTGCGAATGCAGTTCCAGGGCGTCCACGAAGCGTTTGCCGGCGTCGATCCCGCCGCGGATGGTGAAGGACACCACCGCGCCGGTGCCGCGGGGTCCGTACTTCCGCCCGCGTTCGAACCACGGACTGGAAGGCAGCCCCGCGTACGCTACCGATTCGACGTCGTCGCGCCCTTCGAGCCACTGCGCCACTTTGGTGGCGTTCTCCACGTGGCGTTCCACCCGCAGGCTGAGGGTTTCGATTCCTTGGGAGATCAGGAAAGCGTTGAACGGGGAAACTGCCGAGCCGAGGTCCCGCAGGAGCTGGACCCGGGCCTTGAGGATGTAGGAGAGGTTCGCGCCGAGGGCACCGTCCTTGCCGAGGTCGCGGGCATAGACCAGGCCGTTGTAGCTGGGGTCCGGAGTGTTGAAGTTGGGGAACCGCCCGGGGTCCTTGCCGAAATCGAAGTTGCCCGAGTCCACAATGACGCCGGCAATGGCGGATCCGTGCCCTCCCAGGTACTTGGTGGCCGAATGCACCACGATGTCCGCGCCCCACTCGATCGGCCGGATCAAGTAGGGCGTGGCGAGGGTGTTGTCCACAACAAGCGGGACTCCGGCTTCGTGCGCGATGCGGGAGACGCCCTCGATGTCCAAAACGTCCTGGCGGGGGTTGGAGACGACTTCGGCGAAGAACAGCTTGGTGTTCGGCCGCACGGCGTCGCGCCAGTGGTCGAGGTTGTCCGGGTCCTCGACGAAGGTGACTAAGATTCCGAATTTCTTCAGCGTGTGCGCTAGCAGGTTGTACGTGCCACCGTAGAGGCTCGGGCTGGCGACCAGGTGGTCGCCCGCCTCGGCGACGTTGAGGATGGCGAACGTTTCCGCGGCCTGGCCGGAGCTCAGCAGGAGTGCCGCGAGGCCCCCCTCCAGGCTCGCTATGCGCTGTTCCACCGCATCCTGCGTGGGGTTGCCGATCCGGGTGTAGATGGGCGCCAGCTCGGCCAGCGCAAAGCGGTTGGCCGCGCTTTCCGCGCTGGGAAAGACGAACGAAGTGGTCTGGTAGATGGGAAGTGCCCGGGCACCGGTGGCGGCGTCCGGCTCCTGGCCGGCGTGGATCTGGCGCGTTTCGAATGACCATCCTTGGGACATGCGGACTCCTGGTTGTCTGGGCTCTTGCCGTGCTTCAACCTGCCGGGCTGAAGTATTCAGCCCCCCGGCGTTCGGTTGCTGCCAGTCTAGGGACGGTGTTGCGGGCTCCGGAAGCTTTGTGACGAACACGGTAGTTTTCGGTCCCGGCGCGTCCTGAAGTGACTCTGAGCTGCCTTTTCGATACATCCCACCTTGGTTAGGCTTGACTTAGCTGAGAGCTCCATCACAAAGTGCCAAGATGAAGCCATGCGCATGGATCACGTCTCTTACGCTTGTGAACGAGATGGCCTCTTGGCCACCACCGAGCGAATTTCCGCAGCATTGGGAGTGGACGCAGTCCGGGGCGGAGTGCATCCGCGCTTCGGTACCCGGAACATGATCATCCCCCTTGCTGACCACAAATACCTGGAAGTTGTCGAGGTCCTAGACCACCCGGCATCCGACAAGGCACCTTTTGGACAAGCAGTCCGTGCACGCTCCGCCGCAGGAGGCGGTTGGATGGGCTGGTGCGTCGCTGTTGACGACCTGAGCCCGTTCGAACAGCGGCTCGGACGCGCCGCTGTCCCCGGCAACCGCAAGTTTCCGGACGGCCGCGAACTCGTTTGGTCGCAGATCGGCATCCTGGGACTCATCGCCGATCCCCAGGTTCCGTACCTGCTCCGCTGGGAGGGCGACCCTGCGCTTCACCCGTCCCTCGTGTACCCAAGCGACGTCAAGATGTCCAGCCTCACCATTGCCGGCTCCGCGGAGCGGGTTACCGAATGGCTCGGAGAACCCGTGGAGAAGCCGCTTGAGGACGTCGCAGTCCAATGGATGGCTCCGCACGGAACGCCGGGCATCATGTCGGTAACGTTCGAAACCGCCAACGGAGCCGTCACGATCTGACGGACCAACGGGCCAGGAAGGCCCGGAAAACTTCGGCCGCCATTATGCGGGTGCCAACGACGTCACCCCGCAATGGCGGCCGAAACCTTTTAAACTCAACTTAACGCGCAACGCGGCGGGATTGTGGCATCCGGCAGCATGCGTCTAAGTTGGGCCCACGCTGGCAGGGTTCCCGGCCCGAGCTTGCGAGGGAAGGGGGCCTGCGGGGAGGAACGAGCGAGCATGCAGAGGATGGCGCACTCCCGTCGGTGCACCCCTAGCCCAGCCCGATGGCCTTGCCGAAGACACTGAAGCCGACGAACGCCACAATGTCCAGGAGGGCGTGGGCCACCACGAGCGGCATGACTCTTTTGGTCTTCGTGTATATCCAGCCGAACACGAGGCCCATGACGGCGTTGCCGATGAAAGGTCCGAAGCCTTGGTACAGGTGGTAGCTGCCGCGAAGGAGCGCGCTGAGCACGATCGCCAGCGGGGTGCTCCATCCGAACTTCCAGAACCGGTCCAGGAGGTAGCCCACCACGATCACTTCTTCGACGACGGCGTGCCGCACTGCGGAGAGGACCAGCACCGGCACGGTCCACCAGTAGGAGTCCAGGCCGCTGGGGATGATCGCTGTCGTGATCCCCAGGGCGCGGCCGGCCGCATAGAGGCCCAGCGACGGGATCCCGATCAGCGCGGCGAGGCCTAGTCCTTGCAACGCGTCGCGGCCCGGGCGGGCGAAGTTGAAGCCCAGCCGGGTGAAACCCGAGGGGCTTTCAGCCGTTTGGCGATGCAAAGACAGAAAGTAGAACACCAACACCACAGGGACAAGCGCGAACGCGATATCCAACAGCTGGTAGGTGAGATCGAAGTACTCGCGCGTGCTCTGCGAGCGGTTGAGGGTGGACGTCGCATGGGCCAAAGGCCCCTGGGTCATCTTGTCCAGCAACTGCACCACGGAGTACACGGCCGATTGGCCGAGGGACAGGCCAAGGACAATCAGTACTTCGGCGCGCAACCGGCGCGTTGAGGCTAGGAGCATGCTCCTATCTTGCCTGCATTTGCCTGATGTTTCCCTCGGAGCCGGCTCCCCGGATGTCCGCTTGCATGGACCGGGCGTCTCCTGACCCTATGCTTGGTGGGATGAGCGCGCCAGCACGAATCTTCATGATCCGGCACGGCCAGTCCGCCGCCAACGCCGACACTTCCATCTACAACCGTGTGCCCGATTACCGCATCCCGCTGACGCAGCTTGGCATCGAGCAGGCACGGGCCGCGGGTGAGGCATTGCGCAGGAAGCTCGACGGCGAACCCGTGTGCGTTTACGTCTCGCCGTACCTTCGGGCATACCAGACCCTCGAGGCACTGAATCTGGGCAGCCTCACGGAAAGGGTCATCGAGGAGCCCCGGCTGCGTGAACAGGACTGGGCCAACTTCCAGATTGCCGGAGACATCGGGGACCAGAAGGAGCTCCGCAACCTCTACGGGCATTTCTTCTACCGGTTCCGCGAGGGCGAATCAGGCTCCGATGTCTACGACCGGATTTCGTCCTTCATGGAAACCCTGTACCGGCATTGGGAAAAACCCGACTACGCGCCCAACACCCTGCTGGTAACCCATGGCCTCACCATGCGGCTCTTCTGCATGCGATGGTTCCACTGGTCGGTGGAGTACTTCGAGTCCCTCAACAACCCGGGCAACGCGGAGCTACGGACACTTGTCCGCAACGACCAGGACAAATACGATCTCGACACGCCCTTCAGCCAGTGGGTGCAGCGCAGCACGGACGAAACCGTGCTGAACGCTCCCCCGATGGTCTTCTGACGGGCACAACGCCGCTAGGCGTCCTTGGCCACGATTACTTCGGTGCCGCCAGCTTCAAATGCAGCTTTATCCTCTGCCGTGATGCCCGAATCCGTGATGAGCCGGCGGAAATCGTACCCGGCCATCGCCGCGAAGGCACGCTTGCCGATCTTCGTGGAGTCGGCGAGGACATAGGAGTCGGTGGCGCGCCGGGCCATGACGGTATTCACCATGGCTTCTCCCTCGTCGGTGATGGTGGGGCCGATTTTCGGATCGACTCCGTTGACGCCGATGAAGGCGATGTCCAAGGCAACCTTCTGCATGATGACATCGGTGTAGGGCCCGACAAGTTCGTAGGAACGCGGGTTCAGGATGCCGCCGGTGACCATGATCTTGATGTTGGGACGCACGGCAAGCTGGGCGGCGATGTTGATGGCGTTGGTGACCACCGTCAGCATGGGCCTGTTGGAGGGCGCGTTCAGGTCTTCGCGGGTGGACAGCACCTGGGCCAGGGCCGTATTGGTGGTGCCGCCGCTGAGTCCGATCACGGCCCCGGGCATGATGAGCTCCGAGGCTGCCAAGGCAATCTGCTGCTTTGCCTCGGCGTGATCATCCCTGTTGTAGCGCCCCGGAAGTTCGTAGGCGACCGATCCTGTGGTTGCTCCGCCACGGGTACGGCTCAGGAGCCGCTGCTTGGCGAGGCTGTCCAGATCACGGCGTGCCGTGGCCGGCGAGACGGCCAGTCGGGTCACGATATCCTCGACCTCGACATGCCCTGACTCGGCGAGGAGATCAAGGATGGCTGTCAGTCGATCGTTGCGGGTCATCACGAACCTTCCGGAAATTGGGACTAGTTCACTTTCGCGAACAGCGTCAGCAGACGTGCGGTTTCCAGCACCAAGGCGTCCCGACCGGCCTTGATGTACTTGCGGGAGTCCACCACCGAGGGGTTGGCATCCAGGTACTCACGGACGGCGCGGGTGAAGAACCCGTTCAAGTGTGTGGATACGTTGATCTTAGTCATACCGGCCCGGATTGCCGCCACCAGCGTTTCATCTGCGACGCCGGAGGATCCGTGAAGGACGAGCGGCAGCTGGACGGCCTCCTTGAGCCGGGTGATGAGGGCCAAGTCCAAGGCTGCGCTCCGTTCCGTCATGGCGTGCGAGGAACCGACGGCGACGGCGAGGGCGTCGACGCCGGTGGCTTTCACGAAGGATCGGGCCTCGGCCGGATCCGTGCGGACTCCCGGGGCATGGGCACCGTCCTTGCCTCCCACTTTCCCGAGCTCGGCCTCGACGTAGACCCCGTGGTCCTGGGCGTATGAGGCGACTCGACGCGTGACTTCAACGTTCGAGTCATAGGGCAAGTGCGCACCGTCGTACATGACGGAACCGAACCCGAGGTCGACAGCCTGCATAGCCAGCTCTTCGGATTCGGCGTGGTCCAGGTGCAGCGCCACGGGCACTGAAGAGTCCCGGGCGATGGACATGGCACCCCGGGCAATCGGGACGAGTCCGCCGTGGAACCGGACGCAGTTCTCCGATATTTGCAGGATCAGCGGGACACCAGCCGTCTCCGCCCCGGCAACAAGGCCTTCGGCGGTTTCGAGGTGGATGACATTGAAGGCGCCCTGTCCGATTCCGTTGGTCGCGGCGGTATCCATGAGTTCCCGTGTACTGACGAGCGTCACAGGGTCTCCTTCCAGCTGAGAATGAGTTGGTCTTCGAGGTCCGCGTAGAGCGGTGAGATCTCACCGGCGGCTGGCATGAGCACCGCGGCGGCGGACCAGGCTGTCGCCCGGCGGAGGATCGTGGGGATGTCGGCGATCCCGTCGGCGAGCGCGACGGCGGCCGCTGCCACTCCGGCGTCGCCGGCTCCCGTGGGGTTGCCGCTGAGCGGTTCCGGGAGCCGGGCGCTCCAGTAGCCTCCGGGGGACGCATGGTGGAACGCGAGCATGCCTTCAGCGCCGGCACTGACCAGGACCGTCTTGGCCCCGAGGGCGATCAATCGCCGTGCCGCGACATCCAGGCTGCTTTCCCCTGTTGCTTCAAGGAGTTCGTGATTGTTGGGCTTGAGGAGGTCCGCCCCGGCCCGCGCGGCGGCGATGATCCCGGGACCGGAAGTATCGACGACGGCGGGAATCCCGGCGTCGTGCGCCAAGCGCACCAGCGCCGGGTAGAAGTCGGCCGGCGCGCCGGGTGGCAGGCTGCCGGAACCGACAAGCACTCCCGCGCTTTGCCCGTCGAGGGCGTCGACGACGGCGGCGGCCAGCGCCTGCCATTCGCGCGGTTGGAGGGCGCTCCCCTCTTCATTGAAGATGGACGTTTCGCCGCCCACCGTATCCACGAGCGCAATGCTGCGCCGTGTTTCCGCGACGACCGGAATCAGGCGATGCGGTACGCCGCTGCTGAGCAGTTCGGCGGCGAATTCGGCACCGGACGTGCCGCCCGAGGGCGCGAGCGCCAGCACGGGATGGCCCAGCTGGTGGGCCACGCGCGCAACATTGAGGCCCTTTCCGCCTGCGCGGCAGAGGGGTGCGGCAACGCGATGGCTTGCTCCGGGGATGATCCCGGCGATGTGGTAGCTGACGTCGATGGCCGGATTAGGCGTGACGGTGATGACCTTTTTCATGGCCTGGTTCACCGCCCCGTCCCAGTGCCGGAGGCGGCCTGCGCGGCCGGGAGCAGGGCCCGTGCCCTCATAGCGGCGCCGAGCAACCCTGCATCCTGGCCGAGCTGGGCGCGCATGATGATGGGCCGGCGCTGGAAATCGAGCAGCTCATCGAGGCGCGAACGCAGTGGCTGCAGGAGTCCTTCACCCGCTTCGGCAAGCCCGCCGCCAACCACCACTGCTTCGGTGCCGATGATGCTGACGCATTGGCTGAGGCTGAAAGCGAGGGCATCCACCGCGTCGGCCCAGATCCTGGCCGCAAGCGCATCGCCCGCAGTGGCCCGTTCGAGGACTTCACGGGCACCGGCGCGCGGAGTTCCGGCTTTGTCGCTGTAACGCCGGGCGATCGCTCCGGCGGAGCCGACAGCCTCGAGGATCGTATGGCCCGGACCGTCCGGGTCCGGAACGAGGGCATGGCCCAGTTCCCCGGCGAAGCCGCCTGCGCGCACCGGGTACCCGTCGGAGATGACGGCGGCGGCGATCCCGGTGCCCACCACCATCACCACGACGTTGCGAAAATCGCGGGCCGCTCCGAACCGGAATTCGGCTTCGGCGGCCGTGCTGACATCGTGGCCGAAGGAGACCGGCAGCCCGAGGCGTTGCGCGGCCTTCTCCCCAAAGGGAAAGTTCCGCCAGCCCAGGTTCGCTGAATAGATCCCCACTCCGCTGTCGGAATCAACGATTCCCGGAACCACAATGCACGCGGCCTTCGCCGGGTGTTCGGGGAATTCAGCGGCAAATTCCGAGGCCAATGCCTCGACTGCGTCCAGGATCGCCTCGCCCGGCCGCAAGGGATCACGCGGCGTAGCGGTGCGGCGCAGGCCAAGGACATTCCCGGCTGTGTCGACAAGGCCTGCCTTCAGATCCGTCCCGCCGACATCGAAGGCCAGGACTGCGGATTCAGCGGCTCCGAGAACCATGGGATTGCCTAGGCCGTGGCGTTCAGGACAACAGAGCGCGTGAGGTTGCGCGGCAGATCGGGGTTGAGGCCGCGCACGCGTGCCCGCTCCAAGGTGACCTTATGGACCCGGGCCAGCTCGGCGAGCGGATGCTTGCCGGTGTTGACGTAGAGGGCGCCTGTGCGGCCCATGTCGCCGTCGAGGCCCTCGGGCTGCGGGCCGAAGATCCACGTCACCCGGCCCGGGGCGGCAATGGAAATGGGACCGTGCCGGTACTCCATCGCCGGATAGGATTCGGTCCAGCCCTGCACCGCTTCGCGCATCTTGAGTCCGGCTTCGTGGGCCAGGCCAACGGTCCAGCCGGTACCGAGGAAGGTGAACTGTTCGGCGTCGAGCAACTCTTGGGAAACAGGCTCGGTGACGGCAGTGCGGGCATCCTCGATTGCCGAGCCGAGTTCGATGCCCAGGCTCGTCAGGAGGTACACGAGGGCTGTGGTGGCAAAGCGGGTCTGGACCACCGATTTCTCGTCCGCGTAGGGAAGGCCGATCACGGCGTCGGCAAGGGTGGTGATGGGTGAATTCACGTCGCCGATCACCGCGATGGTGCGGACTTTTCCACGCAAGGCTTCGAGGAGCTCAAGCACCTCGGTGGTGGTGCCGGAGCGGGTGATGGCGATGACGGCGTCGTACTGGCGGCCCGCGCTGTTGTGATTGAGGAAGGCTTCGGACGCGGCGAACGCGTCGGTGACGCCCTTGCCCGCGGCTTCGCGGGCAGCGGCATAGCTTTGCGCCATGAACCATGAGGTACCGCAACCGACGACGGCGATCCGCTCACCGTCGGCGGGAAGCAGGTGCCCTGCCTTGGCTTGCTCAAGTTCGCATTGCTCGATGGCCCGCTTCCAGACCTCGGGCTGCGAAACTAGCTCTTCTTCCATGAAGGCCCCGAGGGTGTTGTTACTCATCGCACTTACCATTCCTGTCCGCGCTTCTTCGACGCACTCTTCAACGCTCAACCATTTGACGTTTTATGATCCATATAAACACTAAACGATCATATTCAATCGCACAAGGATCGTGACGGCGCCTCGACGCGCCCGGCAAATGGGAATGACTACCCTAGGGAGGAACCCCGTCCTGGCGTCGCTAGAGTGCACAAGCAAAAGCAGGGCCCCTCCATCTGGAGAGGCCCTGCCGTGTTGACTCGAGAGCGCCGCTAGACCGCCCGCACGCCTGCCCGCCACACCGCGAAAGTCAGCGGAATACCCGGCCGGTACGCGAGGTGCGTCGCCGACGGCGCCTTGAGCATGTGGAGGTCGGCGCGGTGCCCGACGGCGATCGAACCCACCGCCCGTTCGCCGTCGACGTCGTTCCCCGACTCCCTGCCTAGCGCCAGCGCACCGCCATACGTGGCCGCCCGGACGGCCTCGTGGACGCTCAGGTGCATCTGCAACACCGCAGTAGTGACGCAGAAGGCGATGGAGCTCGTGTAGGAGGTGCCGGGGTTGCAGTTCGCGGCCAAGGCGATCTGCACCCCCGCGTCGATCAACGCACGGCCCGGGGCAAGCGGCTGGCGGGTGGAAAGATCGCAAGCGGGCAGGCACGTGGCCACCGTGCCCCGCGCGCCCGTTCCGGTGGAGGCATCCCAGCCGCTCCAGGTTCCGGCGAGCGCCTCGATGTCGGCCGCTGAAAGGTAGTTGACATGGTCAACGCTGGCCGCACCGAACTCCACGGCCAACTGCACGCCGGGGCCTTCACCCAATTGGTTGCCGTGGACACGCAGGCCCAGGCCCGCATCGCGGCAAGCGGTCAGGACGCGACGCGACTGTTCTTCGGTGAAAGCGCCGCGCTCGCAGAAGACGTCGGCCCACTTGACGAACGGGCGAACGGCGTCGAGCATCGGACCGCAGACGAGGTCCGTGTATGCCTCGGCGTCGGCTCCGGCCGGAACCAGGTGCGCGCCGAGGAAGGTGACTTCATCCACGGTCGCTGCCGCGATGCGTGCACTGCGTGCCTCGTTCTCCAGGTCCAGTCCGTAGCCGGTCTTGCTCTCGAGATAGGTGGTGCCTTGGGAGACGGCTTCGGCCACGCGCCCGGCAGCGAGGCGGGTCAGTTCCTCGTCGCTCGCGGCGCGCGTGGCGCCCGTGGTGACAGCAATCCCGCCGGCGCTGTAGCTCTGGCCGGCCATCCTGGCCTCGAATTCGGCCGTGCGGTCGCCGGCGAAAATCAGGTGCGAGTGCGAGTCCACCCAGCCCGGGAGAACAGCGCGGCCTTCCGCGTCCACGTGCTCATCAGCCGCGGGAGCCTCCGACGCCGGACCGATCCAGGAAATCCGCTCACCTTCGATCACCACGGCGGCGTCCTTGAGAACGCGATGCTCCGCGTCCTGGGTCATCAGTTCGCCAATGTTCCTGATCAGTGTGCTCGTCTGCCCGCTCATGAACCTATTGTTCATCGGCGGATGGACCAACGGGCCGCCGCGAGCTCCCTCGGTGTCCGGGATGCCGGACTGGTGCCCGGCGCGGAGGCAACACTCGCCGATCCCAGGATCTCCGCGGCGGCGAGTTCGGCGATTGCCGAGGACGTCTGGAAACCGTAACCGCCTTGGCCCGCAAGCCAGTAGAAGCCGGGAGCCTCGGCGTCGAAGCCCACCACCGGAACGCCGTCGGCAGCTTCGGTGCGCAACCCGGTCCAGGCTTTGGCCACGGAGCGGATGCCCAGCGACGTGATCGAATTCAGCCGGGCCACGAGCTCTTCCACGTCGCCAGGCCGCGGTTGTGCGTCTTCGGGGCCGCTCGGCACCGTCTCCGATGGCGAAATGAGCACTTGCTCCCCCTCGCGCCGGAAGTAGTAGGAGTCATCCGCTGCCGCCACCATGGGGGTGCCTGGCGCAAGCGGGCGTTCGACGTCGACGATTGCCGCCGTGCGCCGGAACGGCTGCAAGCCCAGCTTTTCCACCCCGCTGAGGACCGCGAGTTCGTCCGCCCAGGCACCTGCTGCGTTGACGACGACGGCGGACTGGAAACCTTCCAGCCCGGCGCCCAATTGCCAGCCCGAACCGAGGCGTTGGGCAGAATGGACCCAGGCGCCGGTGATGATATCCACTCCCCCGGCCTCGGCGCGTTGGCGGTGGTCTTCCAACAGCACCGGCGCATTGCAGGCGAACGACCCTGTGTCCAGGCCTGCGGCCGTGAAGGCTCCGGGATTCAGTGCCGGGCACAGCTCAAGGGCTTCGGCGTGCGTGATGGGGTGCATGTGCCCGCTGGCTTCTGCCTTGACGGTGGCTTCGTCGCCCACCAACATGAACGAGCGCGGTTCCAGCACCGGTACCGGCAACGAGGCGTCGCGGGCTGCCATCAGCTCCAGCGTGCGGACGGTGAGTTCCTGTACGACGGCGGGTCCGTAGCTTGGGATCAGCTGCCGGGCTGAGCGGGAGGACGTGTGGTAGGCCAGTGTCTGTTCGGCTTCCACGAGTGCCACCGAACACCGGCCGGCCAGCGCTGAAGCCAGCGACAACCCGGCGATGCCTCCACCGACAATTACCACATCATAATTCGCAGCCATCCCCCCATCCTGTCAGCGCATACGCCCAGATGCGAGGGGCCGGCTCGGGACTCGCCGCGCCCGTCCCAGCGGGTCTATTCCAGAGCGGACGGCTTAATGCCGCTGTAGGGGGTCCACCACGTGAGCGGTTCCGTGACGGTGAAGCGTCGCCCGGAGATCGAATCCGCGGGAACCCGCACGAAATGGTCCTTCTTGCCGGATTCCCAAGGAAACAGGGGCAGCGAGAACGAGTTGATGACGTCGTCGAGCTGTTTGACGGGCGCCGCTTTGCCATGGAGAACAACGCTCCACGCGACTCCGGTGTTCGGGTCGACTCCGTCCACCTCCATGGCCACCGGGAACTCGCCCAGAGCCGCGGCGAGCTTTGTGCCCGCTCCCGTCCTGAAGACAACCGTCCCCTGGTCCACGGTGTAGTTGATCGGAAAAATGTCAGGGTGGTCTCCGAGCCACACGGCCAGCCTGCCGACAGACACGCCCCTCAGGAGATTCCAGCATTGCTGCGAATCCAACACCTCGGTTACACGTTGTGCTGCATCTTTGTCCATGCTGCAGATACTAGGCCTCCGATCCTCTGCGGGACAGGGCTTAGGCGAAGGGGTTCAGCGCAGGTAATGGAGCTCCTCGAAATGGCGGATGTAGTCATCCAGTAGCGCTTCCGCCACCCTGACCGAGTCCACGAGCGGGTTCATGGCCATCGCCTTGTAGGCGGACCGCCGGGAACCCGTGAGCGCAGCGTCGATGGTGGCGCGTTCCACCGCTTTGGCGTTGACGACGAGCCCGCGCGCGTAGTCCGGAAGAGCCTTGGCCGGGAGCAAGCGGGCTCCGCCTGCGTCCACGAGGCAGGGCGCCTCGATGACGGCGTCGGCATCGAGTTCTGCCAGGGTGCCGTTATTGGGGAGGTTCAGGATCAGTCGGGCCGTTTCGCCCTGGCTGATGGCACGCATGATCGCCAAGGCTACGGCCTCGTAACCGCCGGATACCAGGTCCTCGGCGTCGCGTTCGAACGTACCGGCCGCGTCCCTGTTGCTTTGCATGTACGTCTCTTCGCGATCGAGCTTGGTCTTTTCCCAGAGCCTGAGGGCCGATTTCGACGACGGGACCCCCTCGGCGGGCCCCGCACCGCCGTCGTTCGCTTCCGCTAGCCCGCTGTAGAAGGACGACTGCTGCCTCGCCAAGTAGGCGCCGCGGGTGGTTTCGGCGCGCCGGTCGGCGTCGAGCGCTTCCCGCTTGAAGTAGTAGTAATGCAGATACTCGTTGGGAACCGCGCCCAGGGCTTTGATCCACGAAGCGCCGAAAAGCCGGCCCTCCTCAAACGATTCGATGGCGCCGTCGTCGGCGAGGAGCCGCGGCAGGACATCTTCACCGTCGACTACCAGCCCGCGCAGCCAGCCCAGGTGGTTCAGGCCGATGTAGTCGATCTGCACGGAACCGTCCCGAAAGGCTGCCTCGCCGCGCTGGACTCCGGCTGCGAGCAGGCATCGCCTGGCCAGTCCCACCGGCGAATCGCAGATCCCCACCACCTTGTTGCCGAGGACCCGCGTCATGACCTCGGTGATGACCCCGGCCGGGTTGGTGAAGTTGATGAACCAGGCCTCCGGAGCATGCTTCTTCACCGACTCGGCGATGTCCAGGACCACGGGAATGGTCCGCAGGGCATAGGAAATCCCGCCGGCACCCACGGTCTCCTGCCCGATGACCCCATGCTCCAGGGCAATACGTTCATCGGCGGCGCGCCCCTCCAACCCACCCACCCGGATGGCGGAGAAGATGAAGTCCGTGCCGGGCAGGGCTTCGGACAGCTCCGTGAACATCCCCACTGCGGGCGCGTCAGGCACCCCCTGGGCCATGTCGGCCAAGACCCTGGCCACCACGCGCAGGCGCGCGGGGTCGGCGTCGAACAGCCTTAGTTCGGTGACCCGGCCGGGCCCGTGGTCAGACAGCAGTGCTGAATAGACCAGGGGTACCCGGAATCCCCCGCCGCCCAGGATGGTGAGGATCATGGGAACTCAGAGCCCCGCGGCTGCGCGGCTCTTTACGAAGGCCTCAACACACGCCTCAACATCTTCGGAGCTGTGTGCGGCCGAGAGCTGCACGCGGATTCGCGCGGCTCCCTTGGGTACCACCGGGTAGCTGAACGCCGTGACGAACACTCCGTCGTGGAGCATCTCGTCGGCAACCTTCGCGGCCACCACGGCGTCGCCGAACATCACTGGAATGATGGCGTGCTCGCCGTCGAGCAGTTCGAAGCCTTCCTCGCTCATGCGGCGGCGGAACAAGGCGGCGTTCTCGAAGAGCCTGGAGCGGAGCTCGCCCGAAGCCCGGACCAGCTCAATGGCCTTGATGGTGGCTGCGACGATTGCCGGGGCCAGCGAGTTGGAGAACAGGTACGGGCGGGCCTTCTGGCGCAGCATGGCGATGATTTCGCTGCGGCCTGAGACGTAGCCGCCCGAAGCACCGCCAAGGGCCTTGCCGAACGTGCCGGTGTAGATGTCGATCCTGTCGGAAACGCCCGCGTGTTCCGGGGTTCCGGCACCGGTTGCTCCCATGAAGCCCACGGCGTGGGAATCGTCCACCATGACCAGCGCGTCGTGCTTTTCCGCGAGATCGCAAATGGCCTCGAGCGGAGCAAGGTAGCCGTCCATGGAGAAGACCCCGTCCGTCACGATGATCTTGCGGCGGGCCGGGGTCTCGCCAGTTGAGGCCTCGATGAGTTTGGCTTCGAGGTCAGCCATGTCCTGGTTGGCGTAGCGGAAGCGCTTGGCCTTGCTGAGCCGGATGCCGTCGATGATGGAGGCGTGGTTCAGGGAATCGGAGATGATGGCGTCCTCGGCCCCGAACAGGGACTCGAAAACGCCTCCGTTGGCGTCGAAGCAGCTGGAGAAGAGGATGGTGTCTTCGGTTCCGAGGAACTGTGAGACGCGCGCCTCGAGTTCGAGGTGCAGGTCCTGGGTGCCGCAGATGAAACGGACGGATGCCATGCCGAAGCCGCGCTCGTCCATGGCGGACTTGGCTGCGGCGATGATGTCCGGGTGGTCTGCCAGGCCAAGGTAGTTGTTCGCGCAGAAGTTCAGGACAGTGTTCGCCGGCTGGCCGAGCTGGCCTGCGGAGATGTGGCTCGCTTGCGGCGAGTCAATATGGCGTTCGGTCTTGAAGAGGCCTGCGGTGCGGATCTCTTCAAGTTCGCCCTGCAGCTGGTCTTTGATGCTTGAGTACATGGTGGCTCCTGGTACTGGGGTCTTGGGGAGGACTTTACGGTGTCTTAGATTTCGGTCCAGTCGAGGACAACCTTGCCGCCAGTGCCGGCGCGGGCGATTTCGAAGCCCTTTTCCCAGTCGGTGGCGGACAGCTTGTCCGTCACGACGGCGGAAATGTGGCTGTGCAGTACGGGGTTGGAGGACAGCATGGCGCTCATGGCGTACCAGGTTTCGTACATCTCGCGGCCGTAGATGCCCTTGAGGGTCAGCATGTGGGTGACCACTTTGCCCCAGTCGATGTCAATGGACTGGCTGGGCAAGCCAAGCATGGCGATGCGTCCGCCGTGGTTCATGTTGTTGATCATCTCAGGCAGGGCGGTGGGATGTCCGGACATTTCCAGGCCGATGTCGAATCCTTCGCGCATGCCGAGCTCGAGCTGGGCATCCTTGACGCGCATCTTCGACACATCAACGGCGAGGTCCACGCCCATCTTCCGGGCGAGTTCAAGGCGGGGAGCGGAGACGTCGGTGATGGCGATCTTGCGGGCACCGGCATGGCGCGCGACGGCGATTGCCATGAGTCCGATGGGGCCGGCACCTGTGATGAGGACGTCCTCACCGACGAGGGGGAAGCTCAGGGCGGTGTGGACGGCGTTGCCGAAGGGGTCGAAGATGGCGCCGAGCTCAGGAGTGATCGAAGGATCCTGGTGGACCCAGACGTTGGTCTCCGGGATGACAACATATTCTGCGAAGGCGCCGTCGCGCTGCACGCCCACGGACACCGTGTGGATGCACATCTGGCGGCGGCCTGCACGGCAATTGCGGCAGATGCCGCAGACCACGTGGCCTTCACCGGACACACGGTCACCGACCTTGACGTCCCGGACGTCCTCGCCGACGGAGACAACTTCGCCGTAGAACTCGTGCCCCGCGATCAACGGAGTCTCGATGATGCCCTGCGCCCACGCGTCCCAGGACTGGATGTGCAGGTCCGTTCCGCAGATACCGGTGGTCATGACGCGGATCTTGACGTCGCTGGGACCTGCCTCCGGCTCGGGCCGTTCGACGAGTTCAAAACCAGCGTGGGGACCGGACTTGTAGAGAGCCTTCATGGGTCTTCCTAACTCAAGGGATTGGGCCGTTTGTGGGCCGTTTCACTTCATTGAAACCCTAGGGACGGTTTAGCACAACTAGGTTTTTCTCAATCAACGATTTAGCATTTGCTAAATGGAAGTACATCAGCTCCAAATGCTCAGGGAACTAGGAGATCTCGGCAGTGTCAAGGCCGTGGCCGAGACGCTCATGGTCACTCCCTCGGCCGTCTCCCAGCAGCTCGCGCTCCTGCAGAAGTCGGTGGACGTGCCCTTGACCCGCAAGGAGGGCCGGGCCCTGGTGCTCACCGATGCGGGGCGGGTCCTGGCCGACGCCGGAGCCGCCGTCGTGAATGCGCTCGCGGACGCCCAGGCCGCCATTGGCGCGTACCACGACTCACCGGGCTCCACTGTGACCGTGAGCGCCTTCCACAGCGCGGGCCAGGCTTTGTTCGCTCCGCTCGCGGCCTTGCTGACCACCGCGCGCAACGCGGGTCCGGAAAACAGCGTTCCCCGCGTGAAGCTCGCCGACGAAGACGTTGCCCAAGAAGACTTCCCTGGCCTCGCCGCGCGCTATGACCTCGTGCTGGCGCACCGGATGGAGCACAGCCCCGGGTGGCCCACCGACAAAGTCGCCGTGATCCCGCTCGCCGACGAGCCGCTCGACGTCGCTTTGCCTGCCGGACACCCGCTCGCGGCGCGACGCGAACTCAGGCCGGCCGACGTCGTCGGGCAGCCCTGGGTGACCAGCCGCGCCGGCTACTCCCCCGCGGACGTGCTGGCCGCCGTCGTCGCCGTCAGCGGGCGCCCGGCGGATGTCCTGCACCGGATCAACGACTACTCCACCGTGGCCTCGCTCGTGGCGGACGGTGGCGCGATTGGTCTGCTCCCGCGGTTCACCGCCCAGCGGGTACTGGACGCGGGCGTGGTGCTGCGTCCGCTCGCGGGGGTGAATTCCGTGCGCAAGATCGACATCCTGGCGAGGCCGGAAACCCTGAAACGGAAATCGGTCATGACGGTCTGCGAAGCACTGCAGACCGTCATGACCGAACTCGCCGGGGGCACCTCACCTGGCGCCTCCCAGCCCAACTGACTCGTATTTGTTGCCGTTATGAGGCCCCAAAACGACAACAACTGCGAGTCAGTTGGGGGCACGCGGCGCTAAAGTTCCCGGACCCGGGCCGCCTGGCCCGCGTTGAAGTACTCCACGAGCTCTTCGGGCAGGGCCGGAACCAGCTTCGCGCAACCGTCGCCGCGGAGGGACTCGGTGGCGAGCACGCCCGCCGCCACGGCCCCCCGGGCTGCGATCGGCGAAGTCGCAGTGGTTCCGCCATCCCTGGCGAAGCGCAGGAACTCAGCTATGAGCAAGGGGTCCGCACCGCCATGGTCGCCTTCTCCGTCGCGGACCAACACCTTCTGGTCGGGCTCGGCGAAACCCGAGGTGGTCCTGGTGGTCCACACGTAGATCTGGTCGCCGGCGCCGTCACCGAAGTTCTCTATCCTGCCCTTGGTACCGATCACCGTGTAGTTCCGCCAATAGTCCGGGGTGAAATGGCACTGCTGGTACGAGGCGAGTACGCCGTTGTCCAGGACCATGTTCATCATCGAGATGTCCTCGACGTCGATCGTCTCGGCGAGATCCGTCTGTTCGGTGGGCGGCCAATTGTCCACGGAGAACCAATCGCCCATCCGGCGTGCCGTGTTGTCGCGGCGGGAAGCGACGTCCCCGTAGACGGCCAGCTCGCCGATCGCCTGCACCTTGGTGCTGTAGCCCCCGGCGAGCCAGTGGATGACGTCGATGTCGTGCGCGCCCTTTTGCAGCAGCAGCCCTGTGGTGTTCGCACGCTGGGCATGCCAGTCCTTGAAATAGTAGTCCCCGCCGTTTCCCACGAAGTGCCGGCACCAGACTGCCTTGACGTCACCGATGGTCCCGGCCTGGATGATGTCGCGCATCTGCACCACCACCGGCATGTGCCGCATGTTGTGGCCCACATAGAGTCGCGTTCCGGTGTCGAAGGCCGTCTGGAGGATAAGGTCGGCTGCCTCCAACGTGACATCAAGAGGTTTCTCGCAGAAAGTGGGGATGCCGGCTTTGAGCGTCCGGACGGCGACGGCGGCGTGCTGGTTGTCGGGAGTCAGGACCAGGACCGCGTCCAGGCCGGAGGCCAACAGGACGTCCAGATCGTCGGTGATGACCGCCGTCGGGATCTTCTCGGCCGCATCCGCCCTGCCGCGCTCGCCCAGATCGCACACGACTGTGACTTCCGAACCGCGGCCGGGCTTGTGCGCGTGGCGCCACAGCGACGACCGCAAGCCGAATCCGACGATGCCTACTTTGAGGTCCATAATTACTTTCCTAACTAGATAAGTTGATGCGCCGGCGTGTTTGACCCACGCGCTGCGCGATTCCCTGGTTGACCAGCTCGCGGACCCTTCGGTAATGAAGGGGGTCGTAGCTGAAGCTGTCCATGGCGAGGCTCCCGCCCGAGCCGTTCGTATCGATGAACGCGAGTACCTCCTCGCGACCGGCCAGCTTTGCCAGGAGCGAGAGTGCCCGGTGGTCCCACATGGCCTGGGCGAACACCTTGTAACGGATCGACTCCCACGGCACCCCATCCGGTCCCGGGTAGACCATGAAGGCGTCGCCGCCCGGAAACGCTCCTCCGGCACAGGTGTCCTTGAACGGGTCCACAGGCGCCAGCGAGTGGGCCGTGTTGTAGAAGTTGAATCCCCAATGCAGGAAGCCCGCGCATTCCAGGGCGAAGAGCTGGTGGCCCAACACCCGGTTTCGCGCTGAAGGCATGGAAATGAACCGGTTGGCAACGCCGCTGTCCTGCGCGACGCAGTAATAGACCCACAGATCCTTCACGCCCGCCGCCAGGAACGGTGCCACGGCATCGCTTGCCACCACGGGATTCGGCACTGCGCCGCTACTGTAGAACTCAAAGTCGCTCAGGGCGTCAACCACCGTCAGCCCGTCCAGGAGATCCGCGACAACGTCCTTTGCCTTTTGGTATCCCGCCAGGGCTTGCGCACCCGCTGGTTCATCGGAAATGTGGAAAATGACCCGGTCAAGAGACCAGTGCTCTGCCAGGAAGGAACGCAGGGCAGGCAGCAGCCCGGCCATCAGCTCCCGGTAAGACGGCGACGTCGACGGCACGTCCCAGCCAAAGCGCCGCTCCATTCCGTGGGCAGTCTCGACATAGATCGCCGGCGTCGCCTTGGCCCCCCATTGCGTGAACAGGTGGGCAATTTCCAGGTACTGGATGCCATGTTTGGCACAAAGGTCCACCCATCGCAGCAGCTTGCTGAAATCAAAGCGGTAGCCGGAATCTTCGCGGATCCCGATCAGTTGGGTGGGCAGCCGGGTTCCCCCGACGACTGTGTCAAGCGGAGGAGTCCACGTGGGTGTCAGCAGCGAGTTGGCTCCCATCCTTGCCGCGGACGCGATGAAGGCATCGATGATCGACCAATGCTCTTGGCTGAAGACGCCGACGCCGTAATGGCTCGCCAAGCCGTCGCAGTGGAACCAGTGTGCGTTCACGATCTCCAGTTGCGGGGCTTGCGCGGGCAGCACCGTGACGTCAATGGTCGTGCTGAAGAGCGTATTGCCCTCCACGTCGCGTACCGAGATCCCGAATTCGTGATCGCCCGCATTCTCCGCGGATGGCACCACGAAGTCGATCCATGCGGCGGTCCACTGCCCGTAGAGGGGCTGGATCAGACCATCCGGGGCAGGCCGCAGAAGGTCGGGATACAAACCGGGGGTGTCCCGGTCATAGCCGCCGTCATGCTGCGGGAATGCCGCCAATGAACACGGCACCAGCTCAACCTGCGAAATGGAGGCAAACCCTGCCGCCGGACCATCGATTGCAACCTCCAACGCCCCGGACAGCCGAAAATCGTGTTTCATCGGCGGCCTGAGGGCCACCTGGACCGACGCAGTCTCGCCGGGGAAAACGGACACCGGGATGGTCTTGTCGAACGGCCGTGGTGGAGCGTCCGGGTAGACCTTTTCCATGGAGTCCACCAGCACGAATGACCAGCCGTCCAGCTGGGCCGGGCTCTGTTCCGTCAAGGCTGCGATCCTTTCCTATGGGGGTTTCTGCCTGAGTCTCTACGTGGGTCTTTACTTGAGTCCGGAGCGGCCGATGCCTGCCATCACACGCTTCTGCATGAGCAGGAACATGATCAGGATTGGCGCCATGGCCATGAGCGATGCCGCCATGAGGATCGGGTAATTGTTGGCGTGCTCACCTTGGAGGTTCGAAAGCCCGACGCTCAACGGTGCGGCGTTCGCCGTCGACGTCACCACCAAAGGCCACAAGAGGTCATTCCAGGACCACAGCACGGTAATGATGACCAGGGCCCACAAGCCGTTTGCCGCGAGGGGCAGCATGACCCGGAAGAAGATCTGGAACGGATTGGCACCGTCGAGCCGTGCTGCGTCTTCGAGTTCGTCCGGGAGCCCCATGAAGAACTGGCGCATCAGGAACAGGCCGAAGGCGCTGAAGATGCCCGGAGCCACGATACCGGCGATGCTGTTCAGCCACCCCAGGTTCTGGATGATCTGGTACTGCGGGATCAGGAACAACTGCGACGGCACCATGATGATCGACAAGACTATGGCCAGGATGAGCCCCTTGAACCGGAACTGCATCCGAGCGAAGGCGTAACCCGCCAAAGAGCAGAGGAGCACCTGGCCGATCACCCTGATCACAGTGATTGCTACCGTCACCCAGAGCTGTGAACCGAAATTCATGGAGGTGAAGACGTCCGCGAAGTTATGCCATTGGACGACGCTGGGCCACAGGGTGGGTGGCGTGCTCTGGACTTCGGCGTTCGTCGAAAGCGACATGACGATCTGGTACAGGAGGGGCGAGATCATGGCCAACCCGCCAATGCTCAGTACACAATGTGCCAGGACGTTCGAGCCCTGCTTGCCGCCTTTGGTGCGGTGGCCTTTGGCGCCCTTGCCTTTGGCGCCCCGGCTCTTGCCGTCGCGGCCCGCGGGTCCCGAGGGTTTGCCTCCAGCGTGAGATGGCCTTGCTGAAGCGATCTGTTGCGATTCGACATCGCTTTTTGTGGAGAGCTTCGATTCAGACATAGTTGACCCACCTCTTCTGGATACGGAATTGGAAAGCGGTCAGAAGAGCGATGATGACCAGGATCAGGATGCCGATGGCTGCCGCATAGCCCTTGTCGTTCTGCAGGAAGGCCTGGTTGTAGAAGATGTACACGAGGCTTTGCGTCTGAGGCATGGCCAGGTTCGCTTTCCCCATCATCACGTACAGCAAATCGAACAGCTGGAAGCCGCTGATCACGGTGACGATCGTGACAAAGAAGATGCTGGGCGTCAGCAGCGGAACGGTAATGCTGAAGAATAGGCGGACCCGGCTGGCCCCGTCCATTTCCGCGGCTTCGAAGAGTTCCCGAGGGATCTCGCGCAGTCCCGCGCTGATGATGATGAGGTTGAATCCCAGCGACATCCAAAGCCCCACGGTAGCCACGGCAAGGAGTGCAAACCCCGGCGTCGATGTCCAGTAAGGCCCGTGGATCCCGAACAAGCCCAGGAACCAGTTGATGGGTCCGAAGTCACCGTTGTAGATCAACCTCCACACGATCCCGACGGCGGCCGGCATGGTGATGTAGGGAATGAAGTACAGCGTCCGGTACAGGGCCGCAAAGCGCAGGCCGGGACGCTCGATCAGCGACGCAAGGATGACCGCAATGGGAATCCCCAGCAGCACGACGACCGTATAGATCAGCGTATTGAGGATTGATTGCGGAATAGTGGAATCCGCGAACATCCGCACGTAATTGTCCAGGCCGATGAACTTGGTTCCGCCGAAGACACCCCACTTGGTGAAGCTGTAGTAGAACGTCTGGACGATCGGCCAAAGATAGAACACGCCGATGCCCGCAACAGTAGGCACCACGAACAACCATGGCCACCAGCCATCCGACTTCGATTTTCCTTTGCGGCGATCCCCGGCGGGTTGGACGGCCCGGCCGCTTTTGGGTGCCGGCGTCAGGGTCGGGGCTTTCATGATTCTTTGGCCAGCGCGGCATTCATCTGGCTGGCAAGGTCCTTGGCGACGTCCGCAACCGGCTTGGTCCCGGCGAACGCCTGCGGCAGCAGGGTGTTCTCGAGTTCGTTCCAGGCTGCCGTATTGGCCGACGCCGGGTAGGGCGAGGCATCTTTGGCCAGGTCAAGGAAGACGTTGAGGTCAACAGAGGGAACAGACTTGACCCAAGCATCCTGTGTGCCGTTGAAGGCCGGGATGACGGTTCCGGTTTCCGCCTGGATCCTGGCAGCATCCTGGGTTCCCAGGAAGGCCACGAACGCCTGGGCCGCGGCAGGGTTCTTCGCATTGGCGGGAATCACGTTGGCAAGTCCGTGGATCACGCTCTGGTTGGTCTTCGGCCCCTTCGGGAGGCTGACAATGCCCAGATCGTCACCGAGGGCCTTTTGGGCCGGCCCGACGGTCCAGGAGCCGTCCATGGTCATAGCCAATTTCCTGGACGTGAACATGTCGCTCGAAGAGGTGTCCGTCAATTGCTGCATCGAGGGAGATACGCCGGATTCGATCAGGTCGCGCCAGAATTGAAGGCCGGCGATTGAGCCGGCAGAGTCGTATCCGGACTTCTTGCCGTCAGTCGAGATGACGGTCCCGCCCGCTTCGATCATCGTGTTGTAGTAGCTGGTCTGGCCGCCCGTGAGGTCGCCGGCATACCCGTAGATACCCTTGCCCTGGTAGAACTTGGAGAGCTTGGCGCCGGCGGATTTCACGTCGTCCCAGGTCCAGTTGGACGTCGGCTCCGGCACCCCGGCTTCCTTGAAGAGGGCCTTGTTGTAGAAGAGCGCGCTGGTATCGAAGTCCTTGGGGACCCCGTAGAACGCCCCGTTGACGGTGTACAGATCCACCAGCGCCTTGGGGTAATTGGCCGTATCCACCGCCTTGCCGGACACCAGGCCGTCCAGGGGCATGAGCTGGTTGTTTTGCGCGTAAAGCTTGACGTGCGGGCCGTTCATCCAGAAGACGTCAGGCAGGGTGTTGCTGCTTGCCTGGGTCTGGATCTTCGTCCAGTAGGCCGAACCCTTCGACGGCGTGACGTCGATGGTGACCCTGATGTTCGGGTATTGCTTGTTGAATTCGGTCACGATCTTCTGCATCGCGGGCTTTTGCGCCGCGTCCCAGATGGCGTAGCTGAGCTCGGCGTTCAGGTCCTTTGCGGGAACAGCGTAGGCGGCCTTGGCTGCGCTACCCCCAGCGGCACTGTTCCCGCCGCAGGCGGCGAGCGAAACGACGGCGGCACCGGCAGCCGCAAAGGAAAGGAATGACCTGCGGGTCACGTTGTGGTTCATATGAATTCTCCGATGTCTTGGTCAGAAGACCGACGGTCCTTCGGGGGCGGGCCCGCATTCGGCGAACAGCCAACCCAACTGGTGTTGTGCAGTTGATCACATCATGTTAATCGTTTAAAGGCAAGATCTCGGATGATCTTTCCTTAACTTTTACGAGCAGAAAACGTCACCAAAGTGCATGAAGGGCGGGTTGTGCGATCATCGGGCACGTGCCTCGACACGCTGCGTGGATAGTCCGGGCTTAGCCCGAGGGCCCCGGTTCACACCGGAGGCCCTGGCTTTCACACCGAGGGCGCTGAGTCCCTCACGATGAGCTTCCAGGGAAATTCCAGAATGCCGGCAGGCCCATCGGGATTCTCTGCCCGGTCGAGCAGGAATGCGGCCAAGCCATCGAAAAAGCCCTCGGGACCAACGGTGGTCAACGACGGCGTCATGCGCTCGCCTTCAGTGGTGTTGCCGATACCGAGCACTTCAACGTCTCCGGGAATGCGAAGTTGCAGCCGCTGGGCCGCATGGATGGCGGCTATCGCCGCGAAGTCCGTGGTCGCATAGATCGCGGTCGGACGATCCGCCCGCTGCAGTAGCCGCAACGCTGCGTCGAACGCGCTGAGCCCGTCGCGGTCATACGTCTCGACGTAGTCGTCCCGGTAGTCCAAACCAGCCCTGGCCAGGCCGCGGGTGTAGGCGCCAAAGCGGATGTCGAGGGTGCTTGTCGAATGTGTCGAGGAGATCAGGCAACCCACCCGGTGGTGCCGCCCCGTGAGGTGATCCACCGCCTGGTCGCAAGACGAACCGGCCACGGGCCGTACGACGTCGAACCCTTCAGGTTCCATGGTGTCGCTGAAGACCACCAAGCGCTGCAATCTCGCCGCCTGCGCCAGCAGTTCGGCATCTCCGGGCTCTTCGGCGCCGTCGATGAATGTCACGTCCGCGTTTTGGCGTTTGAGTGCCACCCGCCAGTCGGTGTCGGCCAGGATCATAGGCGTAATGCCCCGTTGGGAGGCGGCCGTACCAACCGCACGGCTGACATCCAGTGCCCACGGATCCGAGATCATGGTCAACGACAACATGAGCAGGTTCGTTCGGCCAGTGCGGATAGCCCTTGCCGATTGGTTGGGGCGGTATCCGAGAGCCAGGGCAGCCTCTTGAACCCGCAGCACGGTAGCGGGCGCCACCCCGGACCCGCTCCTGCTGCCGTCTTTGCCGCTCCTGCCTGAAAGCACGTAGGAAACAGTCGCCGTCGAAACCCCGGCTGCCGCCGCCACGGACTTGATCGTGGGGCGCATTCGTCTCCTTTTGGGCTAAGACACCGACCCTTGGGCGCGGTTCGGCGGTAGTAGCATCATAGCCAGACGAGCGGGCGCAGGGTCAGGAAGAGACGCTCCCGTAGCCAAGCCGTCGTCCGCCATCATTGGGCGCAGCAGGCAAGGTGCCCCCGATAATGCGTGTGGCAGTGACCGTGCTGCCGCTCTTCGTACCGGAGACTGCGACGGTGTCCCCCGCCTTCAGGTCGGTGGCCTTGATGGTTTGAAGCGATGGACGGCGGCCTTGCGTGCCTGTTCCGGCAGCAGGGAACCTGACGATGGTGGTAGACGATGTGATCGCGTAGCTCTGCGTGAAGCCGTCGTCGCTCTTCACGGAAATGCTCGAATCGCTGACGGACTGCACGGTGCCACGCTGAGTCACCAGGGTCGTGTAGCTGCCGTCGTTGTTCTTGACCGTGAACTCACCGTGGATCCCCGGGCCTGCGAAGCCGCGTGGAAGCACCGGGAACGGCCGGGCCTTGCCGGGCGACGGGGTGGCGGGCGAAGTAGCCCCGGGCGACGGGGAGGCAGGCGATGCCGTGCTCGTCGGCGTCGCGCTCACTACGTAGGCGGGGATGATCTGGCCGGCAGCCCAGACTGCGGCCACACCACCGCCGGTCAACACGACGGCGATACCGCCCGCGATGAGGGCCTTGCGAAGCCCCGGAGTCATGGTGGACATGGCCGAATCCTTTCTCCGCTCCTCCCCGGGCCGGTAAGGGGCGGGCAGCAAAGAACTGATGACTCCATAATGACCCTTGAAGCTGTGTGACGGCTGTGGATCCAGACACAACCAGGTCGCAGTTGTTGTCGTTTTGACGGCTCATAACGACGTTAACTGCGACCTAGTTGGGTGAGGCGCGGGTGAGGCGCGTGGGGATCAGCCTTCGACGCCGAGCCTCTCCAGGATCAGCTCCTTGACGCGGCCGGCGTCGGCCTGTCCGCGGGTGGCCTTCATGACTCCGCCGACGATCGCACCGATGGCCTGAAGCTTGCCGCTGCGGATCTTCTCCGCGACGTCGGGCTGGGCCGCCAGTGCGGCGTCGATCGCTTCCAGCAGGGGGCCGTCGTCGGACACGACGGCGAGGCCGCGCTTCTCGACGATCTCAGCCGGGGTGCCCTCGCCGGCGAGGACGCCGTCGAGCACCTGGGAAGCCATCTTGTTGTTGATCTTGCCGCCCTCGACGAGCTTGTTGAGCTCCACGATGGTTTCCGGCGTGACACCGAGTTCGGAAGGATCGACGTCGGCCGTCTTGGCGCGTCCGACGATCTCGCCCATCCACCACTTGCGGGCCACGGAGGCGCTGGCACCGGCGGCGATGGTTTCCTCGATGGAGTCCATGACGCCGGCGTTCACGACGTCGCGGAACTCGAGGTCCGAATAGCCCCAGTCGGCCTGGAGCCGCTTGCGGCGGGCCGCGGGCGGCTCGGGCAGCGTGGCGCGCAGCTCTTCGACCCATTCGCGCGACGCGAGGACCGGAACGAGGTCCGGCTCCGGGAAGTAGCGGTAGTCGTCGGCGTCGGACTTTGCGCGGCCCGACGTCGTCGTGCGCGTGTCTTCGTGCCAGTGACGCGTTTCCTGGATGACCGGCTCACCGGAGTCCAAAACGGCGGCGTGCCGCTGGATTTCGTAACGGACGGCGTGCTCGACGGCGCGCAGCGAGTTCACGTTCTTTGTCTCGGAACGGATGCCGAAGCGTTCGCGGCCGTGCGGGCGCAGCGAGACGTTTGCATCGCAACGGACGTTGCCGCGTTCCATCTTGGCGTCGGAAACGCCGAGGTTCTTGACGATTTCGCGCACCGCGGCAACGTAGGCCTTGGCGAGCTCGGGTGCCCGGCTGCCTGCGCCCTCGATCGGCTTGGTGACGATTTCCACGAGCGGAACACCGGAACGGTTGTAGTCCACCAGCGAGTAGTCGGCGCCCTGGATACGTCCCGTGGCGCCACCCATGTGGGTGAGCTTTCCGGCGTCCTCTTCCATATGTGCGCGCTCGATCTCGACGCGGAATACCGTGCCGTCCGAGAGTTCGATGTCCAGGTAGCCGTCGTACGCGATGGGCTCGTCGTACTGGGACGTCTGGAAGTTCTTCGGGGTGTCCGGGTAGAAGTAGTTCTTCCGGGCGAAGCGGCAGTACTCGGCGATCTTGCAGTTCAGGGCAAGGCCGATCTTGATGGAGGACTCCACCGCCGTCTTGTTCACCACGGGCAGGACGCCGGGCATGCCAAGGTCCACCTCGTTGACGTTGGTGTTCGGCTCGTCGCCGAAGACGTTCGGGGCGGAGGAGAACATCTTGGTCTTGGTGTTTAGCTCCACGTGGACCTCGAAGCCAAGGACGGGATCGTACTTCTCCATGGCCTCTTCGAAGCTGAGGATGGCGTCGGTAGACATCAGTTGGAACCTCCGGCGGTGGTGGAGCTGGAATCGAGAACGGGGGCCCGCAGTACAGGGGCCTTCAGTACAGGCGCCTTCAGTACAGGGGCACGGTCCAGCAAGGGGCCGCCCCACTTCTCTTCGAGCAAGGATTCAAGGACAGCACCCACGCGGTACAGGCGGGCGTCCTCGCGGGCAGGCGCCAGCAGCTGGATGCCTACGGGCAGGCCGTCTTCGTCGGCCAGGCCGCCAGGCAGGGACAAGCCGGGGATACCGGCCATGTTCGCCGGGATCGTGGCGACGTCGTTGAGGTACATGGCCAGCGGATCGTCCAGCTTCTCCCCCAGCTTGAAGGCTGTAGTGGGAGCCGTCGGCGAAATCAGGACGTCGGCCTGCGCGAACGCGGCCTCGAAGTCACGCTGGATGAGCGTGCGGACCTTCTGCGCCGAGCCGTAGTACGCGTCGTAGTAGCCGGCGCTCAGGGCGTAGGTGCCCAGGATGATGCGGCGTTTGACCTCATCGCCGAAACCGGCGGCTCGGGTAGCTGCCATGACGCGTTCGATCGTCATGGGGCCTTCCTCGGGCAGGACACGCATGCCGTAGCGCACGCCGTCGAACTTGGCCAGGTTGCTGGAAACCTCGGACGGCATGATCAGGTAGTAGGCGCCCAGCGCGTACTTGAAGTTGGGGCAGGAAACCTCGACGATTTCCGCGCCGGCCTCCTTGAGCAGCTCAAGGGACTCGTTGAAACGGTTCTCGACGCCGGCCTGGTAGCCCTCGCCGTGGAGTTCCTTGATGATGCCGATCTTCATGCCCGTGACGTTTCCCGTCTTGGCAGCGGCAACGAGCGTGTCGAAGGGGTCTGTCAGCGAGGTGGAGTCGAAGGGGTCGTGGCCGCCGATAACTTCCTGCAGCAAGGCCGAGTCCAGCACGGTCCGCGAAACCGGGCCGATCTGGTCCAGCGAAGATGCCATGGCAATGGCGCCATAGCGCGATACTGCACCGTAGGTGGGCTTCATGCCGACCGTGCCGGTGACGGCGCCGGGCTGGCGGATGGATCCGCCGGTGTCCGTGCCGAGGGCCAGCGGAGCTTCGAAAGCTGCGACGGCGGCCGCGGAGCCACCGCCCGAGCCGCCGGGAATGCGGTCCAGGTCCCACGGGTTGCGGGTGGGGCCGTAAGCCGAGTGTTCCGTGGAAGACCCCATGGCGAATTCGTCCAGGTTGGTCTTGCCAAGGATGGGCATCTTCGCTGCGCGCAGCTTCTTGATGACGGTGGCATCATAGGGGCTGTGCCAGCCCTCGAGGATCTTTGAACCGGCCGTGGTGGGCTGGCCAATGGTGACGATGAGGTCCTTGACGGCGATGGGTACGCCTGCAAGTTCGTGCAGCGCTTCAGCTTCAGGACCGCCGGCGGCGCGGATCGCGTCCACTTCGGCGGCGACGGCGAGCGCCTCTTCAGTGTTGACGTGCAGGAACGCATGGATACCATCAGCTCCGCCGTCTACAAGTGCGATGCGGTCCAGGTACGCCTGGGTGACCTCGACGGACGTGATCTCACGCGCGGCCAGCTTGGCGGCCAGTTGTGCCGCGGACAGGCGGATGAGTTCGGAGTTGTTCAATTCAGTCATTCGCTTAGTCCTCATCCAGGATTGCCGGAACCTTGAAGCGGCCCTCGAAGGAATCCGGAGCCCCGGACAACGCCTGCTCGGCCGTGAAGGTGTGGCCCACGACGTCCTCACGGAACACGTTGCTCAACGGAATCGGGTGGGACGTGGCCGGGACATCGTCCCCGGCGGCTTCGCTGACGGACTTCACCGAATCCACGATGACGGCAAGCTCGCCAGCCATCCTGTCCAGCTCTTCGGCACTCATTTCAATGTGAGCCAGACGCGCAAGATGCGCGACGTCGTCACGGTTGATCGCAGCCATGGATCTCCCCTGCAAAGTTCAAATGGTTTTCCGGACTAGTCTACGTGGGTTGGACGACGAACAACGCGGGGTCACTTACGGCCCATCCGGAGGTCCCGAATGGGCCGTAAGTGACCCCGCGTTGCTTTGTTGGTTTCTTACCCGATGCCGATGGCTCCCGTCAGCATGCCGACAGCGAGCATGACGACGGAGATGACCGCCGTGCGCCAGAGGACCTTTTTATGGTGGTCTCCCAGTTCAACCTTCGCCAGGGACACCAGCAGCAGGATCGCGGGGACCAAGGGGCTCTGGAGGTGGAAGGGCTGGCCGGTAATGGAGGCGCGCGCCATTTCCGCGCCGCTGATGCCGTAGTGCGCGGCGGTTTCGCTCAGGACCGGCAGGACGCCGAAGTAGAAGGCGTCGTTGCTCATGAAGAACGTCATCGGGATGCTGAGCAGGCCAGTGATGACGGCCATGAACGGACCCATCTCGGCGGGGATGATGTGGACCAGCCACGCCGACATTTCCTTGACCATGCCGGTGCCGTTGAGGACACCCGTCAGGACAGCCGCCGCCATGACCATGCTGACCACGGCCACGATGGACGGTGCGTGGGCCACAAGCTGCGCGCCCTGTTCCTTGACCTTGGGGAAGTTCACCAGCAGCGCGATGGCGGAACCCACCATGAAGACGTAGGGCAGCGGCACAAGGTTGGCCACGAGCATGACCATGACAGCGACCGTCAGTCCGAGGTTGAACCAGAAGAGCTTCGGGCGCAGGGTCTTGCGGTTGGGATCGAGAGCGGTGTCGGTCAAGCCGGTGTCGGCGAGGTCAACAAGGGTTTCAGTGCGTTCCAGGACCACGACGCCGGAGCCTCCGCCAGTGCCAGTACCACCGCGGTGCGTGCCGCCGTCGAACATGTCACCAGCGTCGGCGACGTCGCCCCAGATCTCGGGAGCCGTGGCGCGGAGGCGGTTGCGTTCCTGCAGGCCCAAGAGCCAGGAGAACACGAAGACGACGACGAGGCCTGCGATGAGGGCGGGAACCATCGGGACAAACACGTCGTTGACATCGATCTTGAGGGCGGTGGCGGCGCGGGCCGTGGGGCCACCCCACGGCAGGATGTTCATGGTGCCGTTGGCCAGGCCGGCCACGCAGGTCAGGACCACAGGGCTCATCTTCAAACGCAGGTACACGGGCAGCATCGCTGCGGTGGTGAGGATGAAGGTGGTGGAGCCGTCGCCGTCAAGCGATACCGCGGCAGCGAGGATGGCGGTGCCCAGGACCACTTTGGCGGGGTCGTTGCCCAGTTTGCGGAGGATGAACTTCACCAGCGGGTCGAACAGGCCGACGTCGATCATGAGTCCGAAATACACGATCGCAAACATCAGGAGGGCGGCCGTGGACGTCATGGACTTCATCGAGTCCATCACCATGCTTCCGATGCCAAGACCGGCACCGGCAAACAGGCCGAAGATGGTGGGAACGATGATCAGCGCCAGAACGGGCGTCAACTTCTTTGTCATGATCAGGACCATGAACACCGCAATCATTGCGAATCCAAGCAATACCAGCACAGCCGGCTCCTTACTACAGTGAACGGCATCACGTCGATGTGATGCGCGATACAGAACGTATAGTGGCGACGCTCACGGCAAGGCCTTTGTGGGATTTGATGGACATACTGCTGATTGAGAGCATTTTGCTCATTGTGCTCAATGCTTCAATGGAGAGGTAGACGTAGAAATACAGCGCCGCTGCTGCCCCGCTCCAGCCGGCCAATCCCCGCCGGAAGGAGGCAGCATGCCCAGGCTTGCCCTGCGGTTCTCGACGCAGACCCTGCTCCTGCAACTCGGAGTCGTCCTCTTAGTCGTGCTACTTAGTGGCACCGTGCATGCGTGGCTCGTCTATGGGCGGATCGGCACGGAGGCGGAGAATCAGGCGCTGACTTTGGCACGCACCGTGGCCTCGGACCCCGTGCTCCGCTCCCAGGTCGAAGCCATCAGCATAGAGCCCGGAACCCCACCCGCCACCGTTCTCGCGGCCGGACCCATCCAAGCTGCTGCCGAGGCTGCCAGGAGCCGCACCGGTGCTTTGTTCGTGGTGGTCACGGACGAGACCGGCCTGCGGCTGGCCCACCCGGAGCGGGTCCGTCTCGGCGAACGGGTCAGCACGGACCCCTCGGATGCCCTCTCCGGGAAGGAAGTCACCACTCGGAACACCGGAACGTTGGGACCATCGGCGGGCGCTAAGGTCCCGGTCTTCGCTCCAGGTTCCGCGGCGACGGTGGTGGGCGAAGTCAGCGTCGGCTACTCCATGGAGTCTCTCGGCCAAAGCCTTGCCGAGGACATCTTCCCGATTGCCCTGACTGCTGCGGGCTCCCTGGTGGCCGGCGTCCTCGCGTCGTTCCTCCTCCGTCGTCGTTTGCAGCGACTGACCCTTGGCCTCGAACCCGAAGAGATCAGCACCCTGGTGCATGACCAGGTGGCCGTGCTTCAGGGCGTGGACGACGGCGTGATCGGCATTTCCGCCGATGGCCGCATCACCGTCTTCAATGCCGCGGCGAGGCGGCTGCTCGGCATGCCGGAAGCGTCGGGAACCCCTGGCTCCCCCGCCGCGGCCGGCCCGGCCCGGTCCGGCACCGACCTGGCGGGCACCGACTGGGAAAGGGCCGCCGTCCCGGCGCAGCTCAAGGCCCTCACTCAACCCTCTGCGCACGACGCCGAGGCAGTGGAAATCGTGGCGGGCGGCCGGGTCTTGGTTGCCAACGCCCGCAAGGCGCTGCACCGCAAAGAGGATCTCGGCTGGGTGGTCATGCTCAGGGACCGCACCGAGCTGCAGCAGCTGACGCGCCAGCTCGACGCCGTAGGCACCATGTCCGCCGCGCTACGGGCCCAGCGCCACGAATTCGCGAACCAGCTCCATACGATCGCCGGTTTCATGAGCATCGGCCAACACGGCCAGGCCAAGGACTACCTCGCCAGGATCTCCGCCACAGGCCCCCTGAAGTTTCCTGTCCAGCAAGCGGAGCTCCTCCAGGATCCGTATTTGCAGGCGTTCGTCGGCGCGAAGAGCGTGGAAGCGCACGAGCGAGGGGTGGCGTTGCGGATCGGCCCCGAGACCTTGGTGCGGGAGCACGTCACCGAGCCGCAGGACGTCACCACGGTGCTCGGCAACCTTATCGACAATGCCGTCAACGCCGCCGTCGCCGGCTCTTCGACCCAACGCTGGGTGGAGCTTGAGCTGCTCGACGAAGCAGGGCCCGACGGCGGCACGCTGCACATCGTCGCCGCGGACTCCGGCGACGGCCTCGGCGGTGTCGAGCCCGAAAGGGTTTTCGTGGAAGGGTTCACGACGGCGGAGCCCGCCGAGGGCGGTATCGACAGGGCCGGCGGGCAGGGACTCGGCCTCGCGCTGGTCCGGCAACTCGCCCGCCGTCGCGGTGGCGATGTGCGCGTCCTGGACCCGGGTTCGACAGGTGGCCCTGGCGCCGTCTTTATGGCCACGATGCCGGGCGTGACGGGTACGCCGGACGATGCCGCACTGGCAGAACCCTTCTCACAAGCCGAACCACCCGCAGCTGACCGCAACGAAGGACACCAGTGAGCGAAGACTTCAGGGTGTTGATCGTGGATGACGATTTCCACGTCGCCAAGCTCCATGCCGCCTACGTGGACTCCGTGGCCGGTTTCCTGGCCCTGGCGCCAGTGGGATCCACGGCGCAGGCGCTGCAGTCCGTGCATAGCCTTCGGCCGGACCTTGTGTTGCTGGACGTTTATCTGCCGGACGGTTCGGGCCTGGATCTGCTGGGGCAACTCGATGTGGATGCCATGATGCTGACGGCAGCTTCCGACGCCGTGTCCATCAGGACCGCCCTGCGCCGCGGGGCCTTGGCGTATCTCCTGAAACCGTTCACCGCTGAATCGCTGTCGCAGCAACTGCGCTCCTATGCCAGATACCGGCGGATCCTCGGCCGCCAACATGCCGTGGACCAGGACACGATCGAACGGGCCAAGCGGGCGCTCGTGGCCGGTGACGTGGCGCCGTCGGGAAAGCCTCGTTCGGCGACCGAAGCGTCCGTGCTGGAATCCTTGGCACCGGGAGAACAATACTCGGCCACGGAAGTGGCCGAACGGGTGGGCGTCTCGCGCGCCACGGCGCAACGGTACCTGTCCTCGCTGGCAGATGATGGCGCCGTCGAGATCCAGCTGCGTTACGGCAGCACCGGCCGCCCCGAACACCGCTATGGTGTCCCCGCGCGAACTGGCAGCAAATGACCCTTCCCGCCGTTTTTGAGGGCATCTACTGCCAGCTCGCGCCAACCCTTGATCGTTCTTAGGCGCTCTTCTGGGCTACCAGTTCGATTTCGACCAGCATTTCCGGGTCGAGGAACGGCAGGACGTGGACCAGGGAAAGGGTGGGACGGATCTCGCCGAAGACTTCGCCGTGCGCGCGGCCGGCGTCTTCCCACTTGCTGATGTCGGTCAGGTAGAGCTTGGACTGCACGACGTCCTCGTAGTCGAACCCGGCGTCGGCCAGGACGGCACCCAGCTTTTCGAGGATGTATTTGGTCTGCGAGTAGAAGTCGTCGCCGACGATGCCATCAGGCCCGGACGCCGCCGTGGCCGAAATGAAGAGTGTGTTGTCCACCTGGACCGCACGGGAGTATCCAAGGGTCTGTTCCCAGACCGAGCCCGTGCCGAATGTCTTGCGCATGCCGCGCCTTTCTCAGTTTCCGCACCCGGCCCGATGACCGGGGTTTACGAGGAAACTTTATGGCTGGCGGACATCCTGCCGGTAAACGAACAGTTTTATGTCGGTCCCAGGTACGAACCAATCACGCTCCGGCTCGCGCTCGAATCCGGTCTTGGCGTAGAGGGCATTCGCGCTTTCCCACGTGGCGCCTGTCGTGAGGGAAACGGCGTTGATGCCATCCATAGAGCGGGCTTGGTCGACTACTGCCTGGACGAGGGCGCGTCCCGCGCCCGAGCGCTGAACCTCCGGATCAACCACCAAGGTGCGCATTTCGAGTTCGTCAGGAAGGCCAATGTCCGAAAAGTCGCCGCCGGCCCTGGCCGACGTGACGGAGCCGATAACCTGGCCATCGCGCTCGGCGACGAAAACGTCGGCATACCGGGCGCGGCCGGCCACATCGCGCAGCTTCTCCAAGTACGGGTGATCCGGGCTGCCGTAGTAGCCAGCGGTCACGTAAGACGCCATCGTGACTCGGGCTACGGCGTCGTAGTCTTCGGGCAGGGCGGGACGGACGGTAATCTGCGAATGCACTGATCCATGGTAGTCGGATCCGCAGGGGCGACCTGCCAAAGCGGCGTTTCCGTGACCGAACTATCACCCCGGACCAGACGCTCGCTCAGATACACACCCCAATCCCTGGACGCCCGCTCAGACATATGCCCCAATCCCTCGATGCTCGCTCAGCTATTTGCCCCAAGCCCTGGACGCTCGCTCAGACATAGGTGAGCGAGCGTCGGGGGAATATCCCCCATAGGTGAGCGAGCGTCGGGGACCGCTCAAACATTGCTTCCCATGGCGCCAAATTGAGTCCGGTTTCCGGCTGTGAAGCCCGGTTTCCTGCTGTTGCGGGAAGGTTTCGCGATGCTGGCGCGGACCGGGTGTCGCGTGGTTGATTGGCGGCCAGGACACAACGAAAGGAACCCCACATGAGTCCCCAGCAACGCACACTCCACCTCAACGCATTCCTCATGAGCACCGGACACCACGAGGCTTCGTGGCGGCTGCCGGAAAGCAACCCGCGCGCGAGCACCGACATCCGGCACTACCAAAACCTCGGACGGATTGCCGAGCGTGGCACGTTCGACTCAATCTTCTTCGCCGACTCCCCCGTGATCTTCGGCGACGTCGGACGCCGTCCCGCGGGCAAGCTCGAACCGACAGTGCTGCTCACCGCGATTGCGGCTGCCACCGAAAAGATCGGCCTCATCGCCACGGCGTCCACCACATACAACGATCCCTTCAACCTGGCCCGACGCTTCGCTTCGGTGGACTTCGTCAGTGGCGGAAGGGCCGGCTGGAACGTGGTGACCACAGCCGGGCCGGAGGCCGCCCGGAACTTCGGCATCGACGATCAGCCCGCCCATGCCACCCGCTATGAACGGGCAGCCGAGTTCCTGGAAGTGGCCGCGAAGCTCTGGGACAGCTGGGAGGACGACGCCGTGCTTGCGGACAAGGAAGGCGGCATCTGGGCAGACTCAGCCAAGGTCCGGCCCATCAACCACGTCGGCAAGCACTTCCGGGTCCGCGGACCGCTCAATGTGCCGCGCTCTCCCCAAGGCCATCCCCTGATCGTCCAGGCGGGCTCTTCCGAGAACGGCAAGGGCCTGGCCGCCAAGTACGCCGAGGCCGTGTTCACGGCCCAGCAAACCCTGGAAGTTGCCCAGGCGTTCTACGGAGACCTGAAGACTCGGGCAGTCGCGCTTGGCCGGGCGGCTGAGAGCATCAAGATCCTGCCGGGAATTGTCCCGGTGATCGGTTCCACGCAAGCCGAAGCGCTGCGCCTGGAACGTGAACTGGATGAGCTGATTCGCCCCGAATACGCGAGGGCCGAGCTAGCCAAGACGCTCCGCGTGAAGCCTGAAGACCTGCCCCTGGACCGGCAGCTTCCCGCGGATCTCCCGGACGAGGACTCGATAGAAGGAGCGAAGAGCCGCTATACCCTCATTGTGGAGCTGGCCCGCCGCGAGAAACTCACGGTGCGCCAGCTGATCGGCAGGCTGGGAGGCGGCCGTGGCCATCTGACCTTTGCTGGAACACCGGAGCAAGTGGCCGACGCGATCCAGCTGTGGTTCGAAAACGGCGCGGCCGACGGCTTCAACATCATGCCTGCCGTGTTGCCCTCAGGGCTTGAGACCTTTGTTGACCGGGTGGTGCCGGTGCTGCGCCAGCGGGGGCTGTTCCGCAGCGAATACACCGGCAATACCCTGCGGGAACACTACGGCTTGGAACGCCCCGCGAATCGCTACGCGGAAGTGGGGTCGCTCGCCGGAGCCTGACGGGGCTCGGACCTCCGAGCGTCGGCCAAAAAGCCAACATAAGCGAGCGGGCGTCGTCCAAAAAGCCAGCATAAGTGAGCGAGCGTCGCAGGATCCTAAAGCGGGAACTTGCCCGAGAGCTCAAGGGTTCCCGCGCAGGTCCACGCTTCCAAACGGTCCGCGTCAGTGGGGCCGCCGTCCAGCGGGCTGGTCAGCCGTGGGCGGCGGACCCAGCAGCCCGCTTCCTCGGCGATCAGGGCGCCCGCCGCGTAGTCGTGTTCGTTGAGCCCGCGCTCTCCGAAGGCGTCGTGGGTTCCATCGGCCACGAGGCAGAGGTCCAACGCGGCGGAGCCGAGCCGGCGGAGGTCGGCAAAGCCTTCCATGAGGTTCCCGAGCCCGGCGAACTGCTCGGCCCTCGTGGCGGGATCGTAGCTGAACCCGGAGGCCACAATCAGTCCCGTACGGTCCAGCAGCGGTCCACTCAACTGGGTGCGCTCCCCGTTTTCGTCAAGCCACGCTCCGTGGCCGCGTGCCGCCGAGTAGATGCGTCCAAGCGCCGGGGCGTTGACGACGCCGGCCAGCCAGACGCCGTCGGCATCAGCAACGGCCACGGACGTGGCGTAGTAGACGATATTCCGGATGAAGTTGGTGGTGCCGTCCAGCGGATCGATCGACCATCGGTAGCCACTGGGCTCCTCGGGCCGCGTGGTGCCGTGCTCTTCGCCCGTGATGGTGTCGTGCGGGCGGACCGCGGTAATTGCGCCCCGCACAGCGTTCTCCGCCGCGACGTCGAAGGCCGTCACCCAGTCGCCGGCGTCACCTTTGTTCACGACGCCGAGGTTCCCGGCCGAGTTGGGGCCCACAGGCCTGGCCGCGAGCACCTCCGCTCCTGCCGCGGCGGCCGCGTGGGCGACAGCGAGAAGCTCCAAGACATCGGCGGTCATTCGGCGGCGTCCGCTTCCGCCGCGGCAGCACCAGCCAGAGCAACGGCTGCGTCTTCATCATCCGGAGCCGTGCCGACGGCGGGTTCCAGGACGCCGTCGAGCAATGCCTTGAAGCCATCCTCGTCCAACACCCGGATGCCAAGCTGCTCTGCCTTGTCCAGCTTGGAGCCTGCGTTCTCCCCGGCCACGACGTAACTGGTGTTCTTGGAAACCGAGCCGGCTGCCTTGCCGCCCCTGATGATGATGGCTTCCTTGGCTTCGTCCCGGCTCAGCGTGGGGAGGGAGCCCGTCACCACGATGGTGAGGCCTTCCAGGTTCCGCTGGATGCCGGCGTCGCGTTCGTCAACCATGCGCACACCGGCAGCTGCCCAGCTATCAACGATTTCCTGGTGCCAGTCAACGGCAAACCATTCCTTGAGTGCCGCGGCAATGGTCGGTCCCACCCCGTCGACGTTGGCCAGTTCCTCCTCAGAGGCGGCCCGGATTGCTTCCATGCTGCCAAGAGCCGTGGCCAGGGCGCGGGACGCAGTGGGGCCGACGTGCCGGATGGACAGGGCAACCAGGACGCGCCAGAGGGGTTGCGTCTTGGCTTTCTCAAGTTCCTTGAACAGTTTGTCCGTGGTGGCTGTGGGTTTGGAGGGTGTCTTGGCGGTGGCCTTGGAATAGAAGTAGGGCACCAGTTCGAACGTTCCCGTGCCCACGCCTTTGGAGCGCTTCTCACGGTGGATGCGGACCTCGGCGAGATCCTCCGGGGTGAGGCTGAACAAGGCCGCCTCGCTGCGCAGGGGCGGAGTTTCCGGTTCCGCAGGCTGGGTGAGCGCGATGGCTGCTTCCCACCCCAGTGCCTCAATGTCGAAAGCGCCCCTGCTCGCCACGTGGAAGACACGCTCGCGTAGCTGGGACGGGCAGGACTTCGCGTTGGGGCAGCGGATATCGACGTCGCCTTCCTTCGCCGGAGCCAGGGGTGTGTGGCAGGACGGGCATTCCGTGGGCATCACGAACTCACGGACGGGAGGATCCTGCTGGTCTCGCAACGCCAATACCGGCCCGACGATCTCAGGAATGACGTCGCCGGCCTTCCGCAGAATCACGATGTCGCCGATCATGACGCCCTTGGCCTTGACCACGTCCTGGTTGTGCAGGGTGGCCATCTCCACGGTGGATCCGGCCACCTTGACCGGTTCCATCACCCCGTAGGGAGTGACGCGGCCGGTGCGGCCGACGTTGACCTGGATGTCCAGCAGCTTGGTGTGGACTTCCTCCGGCGGGTATTTGTAGGCAACGGCCCAGCGAGGCACCCGAGAGGTGTAGCCGAGCGCACGCTGCGTGGCGAAGTCGTCGATTTTGACCACGATGCCGTCGATCTCGTGCAGGAGGTCGTGCCGGTGTTCGCCGAAGTGTTTGATGAAGTCGAGGACCTCCTCGAAGGAGTCCAAGACCTTGAGGTAGGGGCTGACCGGCAGGCCCCACTCCTCTAGCAGCTTGTACGTTTCCGACTGGCTGGTGGCGTCAAGGCCTTCGCGGGCCCCGATGCCGTGGACGAACATCCGCAAGGGGCGTTTGGCGGTTTCCGCGGGGTCTTTCTGGCGCAGGGAACCGGCCGCGGCGTTGCGTGGATTGGCCAACGGCGCCTTGCCGGCTTCGATCAGCGCCTCGTTGAATTCGGCGAAAGCCTTGGACGGAATGAAGACTTCGCCCCGGATTTCCACCTCGGACGGAAATCCGCTGCCGCTGAGCTGGCGCGGGATCTCCTTGATGGTGAGCACGTTGTGGGTGATGTCCTCGCCCGTGGTGCCGTCTCCGCGCGTGGCGGCACGTACAAGCTTGCCGTCGCGGTAGAGCAGGTTCACTGCCAGGCCGTCGATTTTCAACTCCGTCAGCCACGCAATGCGGGTAGCCGCGGTGCCCAGCTTTTCGACCGAAGCCTCAGCCTTGCGGACCCAAGCTTCCAACTCGTCCAGCGAGAAGACATCCTCCAGGCTGTACATTCTCTGGAGGTGCTCGACGGCGGCGAAAGCGGCCGAAACCTCTCCGCCCACTTCCTGCGTGGGCGAATCGTTGGACACGAGCTCGGGATGCAAAGCCTCGAGCTCCTCAAGGCGGCGGTAGAGGGAGTCGAACTCGGCATCCGAAACGGTCGGCGCATCTTCCTGGTAGTACGCATAGCGGTACTTGCGGACGAGGTCTGCGAGGTTTTCGTACTCTTCCCGTACGGCTTCCGTTGGAACTGCGGTTTCGCTCTCTGCTGTGCTCACGTACCTATCTTGCCGCAAAGCAGCGACAAAATATGGCCCCCGGACGGGAAGCAGGGACCACAAGCAGGAATCAGTGCGAGAAGCGGTGACGGCTCCACAAAGCGAAGGCAATGCCGCCCGCCGCCACCAAAAGCACGCCGCCCATGATGGCGATCACGGCGAACATGTCAGAACCCGGCCCTTTTGTACCGCTCACCGCGGCAGCCTGGGTCGCCTTGAGGCCGTCTTGGATCGGGGTATTCCAATTGGACGACGCCGACGGCGAGGCGCTAGCCGACGGGGCAGCCGAGCTCGAGGCCACCGGAGCCTCCGACGGCGCCACGCTGGGTTCCGGTTCCAGGGTCACCTGTGTCATGGGGGCCGGTTCGGGCGCGGCGGGTGCCGGCACCACCGGGGCGGGTGCCGGGACCACCGGCGCGACGACGGGTGGCTTGGTGGGTGCGGGGTCCACGACCTTCGGCTGGGTTGGCGTGGGCTCGGTTGGTGCCGGGTCCGGGGCCGGGGCGGGCGAAACTTGTCCCTGGCCGGGAGGCCCGACGGTCTCGGCGTGGGCCGAAAGCAACGGGAAAGCGCACATCACCACAGCCATGGCAATGCCCGCGAGGGCAACGGAGAACGGGCGTCGCACGGCGGTACGGGTCGCGCCGCCAGGGCGCGCGGAGGAGCGTTGTGTCATCTTTACCTCTGCAGGACGGCACAGGCCGCCCGGAGTTGGGGTGGTATTGACCGGAATCTTCCTACAAAGTCCGGGCGTGTCGCAAATCCCGTCCCCCAAAAACGCCATCGGCAGGAGCCTGTGCCGGTCCCTTCGGCGTCGTTCTACTCGATCCTGGCATCCACCACAATCGCGGTGACATTGTCCCGTCCGCCACTCAGCAACGCCTCCTGAATGAGGGCATCCACCGCGTCTTGGGGCTTCTCCACCGCGCTCAGGATCCGGGACATGTGCTCGTCACTCAGCTCCCCGGTGAGTCCGTCCGAGCAGATCAGCATCCGGTCCCCATCCTGGATGGGCAGCAACCAGAAGTCCGCTTCGTTTTCGCCGCCTGTGCCGAGGGCGCGGGTCACCACATGGCGGCGCGGATGCACCGTGGCTTCTTCACGCGTGATGCTTCCGGCCTCCACGAGTTCCTGGACTTCCGAATGGTCCACGGTCACCTGCCTGAAATCGCCCCGGCTCAAGCGATACGTGCGCGAATCGCCGATGTTCATGACCAGCCAATACGGAACGCCCATGTGCTCGGCGACAACGACGCCGGTGAGCGTAGTTCCGGCGCGGCCACCCGTCGCATTCCGGATCTGGGAGTCGGCGGCAAGGATGCACTCTTGCATGGCAACAGCGGTCGCCGAGCGGACTCCCGACGCCAATTGAGGCATGCTGCCGAGGGTCCGTACGCACAACGCGCTGGCAATCTCGCCCGCCTCATGGCCGCCCATGCCGTCAGCGACCGCGAAGACCGGATCCTCCGCGATGAGCGAATCTTCGTTGAGTTCCCGGCTGAGTCCGCGGTCCGTCCCGTAGCCATAGCTCAACGTGAATCCGGGCTCGGGGGAGGTCGCTGCGGAGGGTGAATTCATCAGTCGAGAACCAGTCCCTTGCCAAGGCCGCGGGCAAGCCGGACGGGGAGGATTTCCCCGAAACCACGAACGTTCTCGGCCGTCTGCGGAACCAGGACGAAGCGTTCGTCCTGGCCGAGAGCTGCTGCCGTCATCTCGTCCACGAGGACCGTGCCGGGTTCGGCCAAGGCGGTGAGGCGGGCCGCGAGGTTGACGGTGGGGCCGTAAATATCGCCGAGGCGGGAAAGGATCCGTCCCCAGACCATGGCGACGCGGGCTTCCGGCAGGATTTCGTCTTCCGTGAAGGCCTGGGCGAGGGCCAAGGAGATCTCAGCGCCGGCGGCCGGCGTCTCGGCGATGTAGAGGACTTCGTCGCCGACGGTCTTGACGAGGCGTCCGCCGCCGATGGAGATAATTTCCGCGCATTTGTTCTCGAAGCGCTGGACCAACTGGGCCAGGGTTTTCTCGTTCATGCGGCGTGACAGGCTCGTGTAGGAGACGAGGTCGGCAAAGCCCACGGCGCGCGCCAAGGGCAAAGGGGCATCGTCTTCGTCCCCTTCGCGGCCGGCTTCGCTGGCCTGAAGACCTGCCTCTGCACGGACGGCCAGGCGCTGCACACCGGCGTTCATCTGGCGGCGCCACGAGTAGAGGAGGATCTCTTCCATGGCATCCACAAGGTTGGGCAGTTCATTGACCAACTGTTTGCGGGCAACGGCGTCGGGAATGCCTTGCTGCATCACCATGTCTTCGATGAGGGCCTCGACTTGCCACACCACCATCCGGTCGGTCATCTGGCCGATCGCGCGCGTCACGGAAATGGCGGCTTCCTCGGTGAGCTTTCCTGCGCGGACAAGGTCGAGGATGGTGGAAAGCGCAGCGAGGTCGCGCTCAGTGAACGCGACGTCCTGGTCGCCGAAGTTGGGAAAACCCAGAGCTCGCCACAGCTTGCGGGCAGACAACAGCGAGACACCTGCTCCGGCCGCCACTTCGCGTCGCCGGAGTTTGCGTTCGCCGCCCAGGAGCCTGGTTTCCAGGGCCTTGATGGCCAGCCGTTCTGAAGACAGGGCGCCGGTTGGCGGGGACACGACGGGGAGGACCCCTGTTGGTGCTTGGTCCACGGAAGGTTCGGGCACGGCGTCGGGCTCGTGGTCCATGTACTCAGGCTCCTGCTCGTCAACGCTCATCTCTTCCACCTTCTCTCATATCCCAGGGCAACGCGGCATCCGGGTAGTCAACTGGTCCAGCAAAACTGTCAAAATCGCCGGCCTCCTGCACGGCGCCAGGGCCGAACCTGACATTCGTCGGAAGCTCGGCCATGGCATCCAGGATGAAACTTCGAAACTTGCCGACCTCCGGGACGTCCGCGAGGACGGCCTCGCCGGGGTGCCCGGTATCCAAGGATATATTCCCGGAGCGCAATATCCGTTGGAGCAGCGATTGTTGAATCCCCACGCTACGCACCGCAGCCAGCGGAACCTGCCAGTCGCCGCGGCGAAGCATTCCGAAACGAGCAACTATCCGGCCGCTTGTCAGGATGTACCGTATGCCGCGCCAGCGGATGAATCGCGGGAGGCTGTAGCCGAGCAGCACGATCGCCACTAGGGCCAGGCACGCGGTAACCAACCATTGGGTCCAGTCGCTTGTGATGACCGGAAGCAGCTTGCCCGGTCCGCCCTTGACAATCCATGCACAGGCGAACGCGGCGGCAGCGGGGACAAGTATGAATGCCAGCGCGGGACCAAAGAGCATCCTGGGCTGCCGCCGCGTGATCACGATGACTTGCTCCCCACGCAGGAGCTCTTTACGCATAACCGCTTTCGGTAGCCCTCAGGTGGACGACGTCGCCGGCGGTCACGACGTGCTCGCGGCCACCATGGTCCACCACTAAAAGGGAACCATATTCATCCAACCTGGACGCATGCCCCACCAATTCGTGGTCGCCGGGCAAATGAGCTTTAACTTCGCGTCCCAAGGTGACCATGACAGCTTCTACCCGCTTGTGCAGGGAGGAGCCTCCGGCCAATCCCGCTGTAGGGTCGCCGTCGGCGTTGCAGAAGCTGCGGTACAGCGTTGCGAAGCGGGAGAGATAGTTGCGAAGAAGGACCGTGCGGTCCGTGGTGCTGGCACCTTCAAGCAGAAGGGAGGTTGCCGTGGGGACAGGCAATTCATCCTCGCCGAGCGTGACGTTGAGACCGGTACCCAGGATCACCGCCGGAACCGAGCCATCGCCCATCGGCCCCATCTGGGCAAGGATGCCGGCGATCTTTTTGCCCCGGACGAGGACGTCGTTGGGCCACTTGATCTCGGCAGGCACGCCGGCGGTTTCCAGGAGGGTCTCACGCAAGGCCAGCGCACCCAGAAGGGAGAGCCAGGAGTAGCTCTGGGTCGGGACGGGCAGGCCTTGGGAATTCACGGGGCGCAGGACGATCGAAACGGAAATCGCCGAACGTGCGGGAGATTCCCAGTGACGGTCGAGCCGGCCCCGTGCCGCCGTCTGGTGCTCCGCGGTGAGGACTGCGAGGTCGGACCATTCCTTGGGCTCCGTGGTAACGGCGCGCAGCAGATCAGCGTTGGTGGAGCCGGTGGTTTCCACGATCTTCAATTGCGAAATACCAGCGGCCGCGAGGAAGTCGGGATGAAGCAGGGCATCACGGTCCAGGCCCAAGCGCGGGGCACGTGGTTCGGTGCTGGCAGGCTGTTCGACATCCATAGACAGAATCCTATCCAGCCAGGCTGGTCCCGGAAGAAGTTGTCCGCTTAGAGGAAGATATCCGGCACCAGCTTCTCCTCCGGGGCACCCAGACTGTAGGGCCTGAAGTCCGAAACACCCGCAGCCCTCAACACCTGTTCGTCCGTGTAGAAGTTGCCCGAACTTGCCGAACCGCCTGAGTCTGCGGTCAGGTGCGCCCCGGTCAGGACAGCGTGGGCAGCGTCGGCCATGATGTCCGAGCCTCGGGCGGCTTGGACGATCTGTTCCCCGCCAGGCATATTCCGGATGGCAGCAGTGTCGATCAGGGTGCAGGGCCAGAGCGAGTTGACCGACACGCCGTCGTTCTTGAGTTCTTCGGCCAGTCCCAGCGTGGTGAGGCTCATGCCGTACTTGGCCATGGTGTAGGCCAAGTGCATGCCGGCCCACTTCGGGTCGAGGTTCAACGGCGGGGAAAGAGTCAGGATGTGCCCGTTGCCCGATTTCCGCAGGGCCGGAAGCGCGAGCTTGGACAGCAGGAAGGTGCCCCGGACGTTGATGTCCTGCATGAGGTCATAGCGTTTCATGTCAATCGCGTCAGTGCGGGAGAGATCTATCGCCGAGGCGTTGTTGATGACGACGTCGATTCCGCCAAAGCGTTCGACGGCGGCGGCAACCGCCGCGGCAACGTCGTCGTCGTTGCGGACGTCCCCAACGAGCGGCAGCGCCTGTCCGCCCGCTGCTTCCAGTTGCTCGGCGGCCGTGAAGACCGTTCCTTGCAGCTTGGGGTGGGGTTCTCCGGTCTTGGCCATGATGACGATGTTGGCGCCGTCGCGGGCCGCGCGGGTTGCGATTGCCAGGCCGATGCCGCGGCTGCCGCCGGACATCAGGATGGTGCGGCCCTTCAGTGATCCACGCGCCTGGTAGGGAAGGGCAGGGTTTGCAGAAGCATCGTTCCTTGAGGTCATGAGGACACTGTAACCCAACTATGTTACTGGTGAGTAACATCGCTGAATGCTCGACTTGAAGTCCGAAAATTGTAGGGTTTCTACAGCGGTCTGTGGCTTTTGCGTCATTAGACTAGCCAACAGGGCCCGCACTTTGTACGGATGCTACTTAAGAGCGCATGCCTAACGAAGCAGTGCCAGCGTAAATCAGCTACAGAGCCGGAGACATTTGATGAGCCACGATCTGACAACGACAGCGGGAAAGATTGCCGACTTCCGCGACCGCCAGGCCCGTGCAGAACAACCTTCCGGCCCCGAAGCGATCGAGAAGCAGCATGCCCGCGGCAAGAACACCGCCCGCGAACGCATCGACATGCTCCTCGATGAAGACTCCTTCGTGGAGTTCGACGCCCTGGCCGTCCACCGCTCCACCGCGTTCGGGATGGAGAAGAAGAAGCCCCTCGGCGACGGCGTTGTCTCAGGCTATGGAACCGTTGACGGCCGCCTCGTTGCCATCTACAGCCAGGAATTCAGCGTCTACGGCGGCTCCCTGAGCCAGGTCAACGGCGAGAAGATCGTCAAGGTCCAGGAATTCGCGCTCCGCAACGGATGCCCGATGGTGGGCATCAACGACGGCGGCGGCGCGCGCATCCAGGAAGGCGTCGCCTCGCTGGCGATGTTCGCCGACATCTTCCGCAACAACGTCCATTCTTCCGGCGTCGTCCCCCAGATTTCCCTCATCATGGGCCCGTGCGCCGGCGGCGCCGCCTACTCCCCCGCCCTCACCGACTACGTGGTGATGGTGGACAAGACCTCCCACATGTTCATCACCGGCCCGGACGTCATCAAGACCGTCACCGGCGAAGACGTGGACATGGAAACCCTCGGCGGGGCGCGCCAACACAACGCCACCACCGGCACTGCGACCTACCTCGCCAGCGACGAAGCCGACGCGATCGAGTTCGTCCGCGAACTCCTGGACTTCCTGCCGTCCAACAATCTGTCCGAGGCCCCCGTCCTGGAGCACGAGCAAGAGCTTGAGCTCGACGACGACGACCTCGCCCTGGACACACTCATCCCGGACTCGGCCAACCAGCCCTACGACATGCGCAAGGTCATCGAGCAGATCGTTGATGACGCCCATTTCCTCGAAATGCAGTCGCTCTACGCCCCCAACGTGATCATCGGCTACGGCCGGGTTGAAGGCCACACGGTCGGGATCGTGGCCAACCAGCCCATGCAGTTCGCCGGCACGCTGGACATCTCCGCTTCGGAAAAGGCCGCCCGTTTTGTCCGCCACTGCGATGCCTTCAACGTCCCCATCATCACCTTGGTGGACGTCCCCGGCTTCCTGCCCGGCAAGGACCAGGAATTCCAGGGCATCATCCGCCGGGGAGCCAAGCTGCTTTACGCGTACGCCGAGGCCACTGTGCCGAAGCTGACGGTCATCACCCGCAAGGCCTACGGCGGAGCGTACATTGTGATGGGTTCCAAGAAGCTTGGCGCCGACCTCAACCTGGCCTGGCCCACGGCCCAGATCGGCGTCATGGGCGCCCAAGGTGCCGTCAACATCCTGTACCGCCGCGACCTTGCCGCCGTCGCCGAGGCCGGTGGCGACGTCGAAGGCAAGCGTGCCGAGATCATCCGCCAGTACGAAGAAGAACTCCTCAACCCCTACCAGGCAGCCGAGCTTGGATACGTCGATGCCGTCATCGTGCCGTCGGAGACCCGCATCCAGATCATCAAGGGCCTCCGCGCCCTTCGCGACAAGCGCGCCAGCCTGCCCACCAAGAAGCACGGAAACATCCCCCTGTGAGCGCCGGACAGAACCTTCCGGACTCCGCGGCTGATTCCACTGACGTGGGGCCGGCCGAGCCCTTGCTTTCGGTCGTCAAGGGAGACCCGACGCCGGAAGAGCTCGCGGCGCTTGCCGCCGTCGTCGCCTCCCTTGGATCGCCAGAGGAAGCCGAAACTCCGAAACCCAGCACGCGGCACTGGCTGCGACGGCAGCAACTGCGCATGGACCCCACTCCAGGGCCAGGCTCCTGGAAGCGCAGCCGGGGCTAGATCCCCACCGCCTCCCTAACCTCGCTCCGCTCGGCCAGGGAACCCTCGGCGGCGGAGGCCCCTACTGTGGGGATCATCTGCAACAACTCTTTCACAAGATCCTTGTCGCGGTTAGGCTCTTGGGGTGACTACTCCTAACACAGCTCCGGCACGCCTCCAGACTGCCATCGATGCGGTCGCCGACGCCTACACGGACACCCTTCTTGCCCTCAACCCGACCCTCGCCACCACCCTCGGCCTGCCCGGACACGAAACCGAGTACCAGGACTTCTCGCCTGCCGGCGCGGTGGCATTTGCCAAGGCAGCGCGCCGCACCCTCGATGAGCTGGCTGCCCTCGAACCGACGGACGCCTCCGATGTCGTCACCCTTGACGCGATGCGGGAACGGCTCGGACTGGCCCTCGAGATCCACGAGTCCGGCTGGGACGCCGCGGACCTGAACAACATCGAGTCTCCGGCCCAAACGATCCGCGCGATCTTCGACCTCATGCCCACAGACACTGCCGAACACTGGGAGCACATCGCCGGCCGCGCGGCCAACATTGCTGAAGCGATCGACGGGTACATCGTTTCCCTTCGTTCGGCCAAGGAGGCAGGGAGGGTCTCCGCAGCCCGCCAAGTCAAGATCGTCATCGAACAGACCAGCAAATACGCGGCCGAGGACGGCTTCTTCGCCAAGCTCGCTTCGGAAGCCTCCCTCGATGGGCAGCCGCTGCCGGCGGAACTGCAGGAAGAGCTCGACGCCGGTGCCGCCGTCGCGCGCTCCGCCTACTCGCGCCTCGCCGCCTTCCTCGAAGCGGAGCTTCTGCCCTTTGCTCCCGAAAAGGACGCGGTGGGCCGCGAACGCTACGCCCTGGCCTCACGTTTGTTCCTCGGAGCAACTGTGGACCTAGAGGAAACATACGCCTGGGGCGTGCAGGAACTCGACAGGATTATTGCCGAACAGGAGCGCGTAGCCGAGCAAATCAAGCCTGGCGCGTCCATCAAGGAAGCCAAAGCCATCCTCGACAACGATCCCGAGCGGCAAATCAAGGGCACCGATGCCCTCAAGGCCTGGATGCAGGACCTCTCCGACCGCGCAGTAGCCGAACTGGCCGACGTGCACTTCGAGATCCCGGACATCATGAAGACGCTCGAATGCCGCATTGCGCCCACGGACGAAGGCGGCATCTACTACACAGGTCCCTCTGACGACTTCTCCCGGCCCGGCCGCATGTGGTGGTCCGTCCCCGGTGGCGAAGACACCTTCACCACCTGGGCCGAAACCACCACGGTGTTCCACGAAGGCGTCCCCGGCCACCACCTCCAGGTGGCCACTGCCGTTTATCGCCGCGAACTGCTCAACAACTGGCGACGGAACGTCTGCTGGGTCTCCGGGCACGGTGAAGGCTGGGCCCTCTACGCCGAAAAGCTCATGCTGGAGCTTGGCTACCTCAAGGACCCGGGCGACCACATGGGCATGCTGGATATGCAGCGCATGCGTGCGGCCCGTGTGGTGTTCGATATCGGTGTCCACCTCGAGCTGGAAGTTCCAGAACGCTGGGGCAGCGGCACCTGGACCTCGGAAAAAGGCTTCGAATTCCTCAAGGCCAACCTTCCCATCAGCGCGGGCCAGCTCCAGTTCGAATTCACCCGGTACCTCGGCTGGCCGGGGCAGGCTCCGTCGTACAAGGTAGGGCAACGGCTATGGGAAGAAATCCGGGCTGAACTCGAACGCCGCGACGGATTCGACCTGAAGACCTTCCACACGGATGCGCTGAATATCGGCTCGGTTGGCCTGGATACTCTCAAGCGCGCTTTGCTGGGGTAGTCCGCGTCGCGGTCGCCCTTGGCGACACGCATCCTCGGCGTGCTGCTCCTTCGTCGCTTTGACGCACGCTGCCGGATGCCTGTCGCCAAGGGCTCGGTGCGGAAGGTGCCCGTCGTCCGCCGCATAGAGGCTGTTACATTCCCCACGTTTCGTCCGGGAATAACTTCATAAATGGGTGGATTGGCGGCGAATTCGTTGGGCTATTGGGAAATTGAATTTTTCGGTTCTCGTAACATTTCTCAACGTCGGGTCGCGGTGGTATTTGTCGGGGCCTAATTTGTTCCGGTGAGCAATTCATCCAACACTTTGACTTCCGCCGGAAAGACTGGGTCCCGGCTTCCCAAGTGGGCAACGTCTTTCGGCGTCCAGATCATCGCGGCCCTGATGATCGGCCTGGCACTCGGTCTCCTGGCCAAAGCCACCGGCAGCACCACGAAGACTCCCAACGGGCTCGGCGCCACGCTGCAGACCATCGGCTCGAGCTACGTCTCGCTGCTGCAGACCGCCGTCGTGCCCTTGATCTTCACCGCTGTGGTGAGCTCCGTCGCGAACCTCCGCCAAGTGTCCAATGCAGCGAAATTGGCATGGAACACTTTGCTCTGGTTCGCCATCACCTCCCTCATCGCAGTGATGATCGGCATCGGACTTGGAGTGCTCCTGCAACCGGGCTCCGGAACCGGCATCACCAAGAAGGCCGAGTATGCCGGAAAGACCGGCGACTGGTGGGCGTTCCTCACCGGCCTCTTCCCCAAGAACTTCCTGGGCATCGGCGCGAGCACGAGCGTCACTGACGGCGTCGCCAGCACTTCGATCAGCTTCAACGTGCTGCAGATCCTGGTGATCGCCATCGCCGTCGGCGTTGCCGCCCTCAAGGTCGGCAAGCAGGCCGAACCGTTCCTGAACCTCAACGCTTCCGCCCTGGCGGTCATCCAGAAGGTCCTCTGGTGGATCATCCGCATCGCCCCGCTGGGTACTATCGGCCTGATCGGCAACGCTGTGGCCGTTTACGGTTGGGACACCATCGGTTCGCTCGGCAAGTTCACGGTGGCCATCTACGCGGGCCTGGCCCTGGTGCTCTTCGTCGTCTACCCGATCCTGGTCAAGACCCATGGACTGTCCGTCAAGCAGTATTTCTCGGGCGTGTGGCCCGCCGTGCAGCTGGCATTCGTCTCGCGTTCCTCGATCGGCACGCTGCCGCTCACGCAGCGCGTCACCGAACGCAACCTCGGAGTTCCCCAAGGTTACGCATCGTTCGCTGTGCCGCTCGGCGCCACTACCAAGATGGACGGTTGCGCCGCCATCTACCCGGCCGTCGCCGCGATCTTCGTTGCCCAGTTCTTTGGCATCAACCTGGACTTCAGCCAGTACCTGCTGATCGTAGTGGTTTCGGTCCTTGGTTCCGCGGCAACGGCAGGCACCACGGGCGCCGTCGTCATGCTCACTCTGACCCTGTCCACGCTGGGACTGCCGCTCGCCGGCGTCGGGCTCCTCCTGGCGATCGACCCGATCCTGGACATGGGCCGCACGGCCGTCAACGTCGCAGGACAAGCGCTGGTTCCGGCCATCGTCGCCAAACGGCAGGGAATCCTGGACGAATCGCTCTACAACGCGTCTCGCAAGGGAACAGCGTTCGCAGCCGAGACCGAGTCCGCGGAAGCATCCGAGGACACCCGCGAGCTCGCTGACGCCAAGGCCTAGCGGCGGCCCATCGTCGCGCGGACGAATCCCCGGGGAATGCCCCGGGGATTCGTCCTTTTAACATTGGAAACGGTGAATTCTGGATAGGCTCTTTCCATGCTGATCGTCACCTCAAACAAGATTCCGGGCCACAGGATCGACGCCGTCTTCGGCGAAGTCATGGGCCTCACCGTCCGCTCGCGGGATCTCGGCTCCCAAATGATTGCCGGTTTCCGCTCCCTCGGCGGCGGCGAGCTGCCCGAAATGACCAAGGCACTTTATGAAAGCCGCCAGGAGGTCATGGCCCGTATGGTCAACGAGGCACAGCAGCGCGGCGCCAACGCTATTGTCGCCATGCGCTTCGACACGTCCGAGATGGGCGGCAACTGGACCGAAGTGTGCGCCTACGGCACCGCGGTGTTCGCCATTCCGCTGGCCGAAGGCGAGGCCGGCGCCACAGGCCAGTCGATCTACTTGACCAGCGCCGCAGCCCAGCAATCCGCACAGCCTACGACCGAAGATTCAACTCGACCTTAACTTGCCCGGAGTGCAAAGTTGCACTTAGTGTAAGTACGTGACAACCTCCGACACCGCCGCCCTGCCCTCGCGCCGGGAACAGAACAAACTGGCTACCCGCCGAGCAATCGCGGACGCGGCCCTCGCCATGTTGCGCAGCAGGGGCGCCGGCAATTTCACGGTGGAAGACCTCGCGGAAGAGGCCGGCGTATCCCGGCGCACCTTCTTCAACTACTTCCCCAGCCTCGAAGCGGCGTTGGCCTCGGTGACCGAGGGCTTCCTGGACCACGCCCTGGAACAATTCCGCCTGCGCCCGTCGGACGAACCCATCCTCGATTCCGCCCGGGCCGCCCTCATGGCACTGGCTGACCCCATGACGGTTTCCCCCATGGCCGAGCTCTTCAGCCTGACCCACGACAACCGGGCCCTCGTGCGCTCCGAACTCGAAGCCTGGGACCACTGCACCACGCAGATCATCGACGCCGCCCGTCTTCGCCTCGGCCCGGACGTCGATGAGCTCTATTTGCGGGCCTTGGCCGGGTCCATCATCTCGTGCGGCAAGGCAGCCATGAGCGTCTGGTTCGAACAACACGGCCCGGATCTTTCCCCTGAATCCCTCGCGAGCCTGCGGCAGTACTTGATCGACGCCATTGGCTTGCTCGGTTCAGGCTTCACGGCACCCGCCCCTCGAAGCCCGGCGTCGCGCGGCACTCAGCCCGCGGCTGACCCACAACACTCGGCATAACCACACACCGACAGATCGGTTCCGATATGGCACTCCTGCTCTACCGCCTTGGCAAGTTCTCCTACCGTCACCGCTGGCTGGTGATCTCCCTCTGGCTGGCCGTGCTCGTGGCAGTCGGCGGCTCCGCAGCTGCCTTCCACGGCACTATGTCCAACAACTTCCAGATCCCGGGTACCGAGACCCAGCAGATGCTGGACAAGCTCAAAAAGGACCTTCCGGCTTCTTCGGGTGGTTCCGCAGGGATCGTCTTCGAAGCCGGCGACGCCGGATTCAACCAAGCCGGCAAGGACGCCATCGCGTCGGCCCTCGCCCAGCTGGAAAAACTGCCCGATGTGCAGTCAACGGTCAACCCGTTCACGACTCAAGCCACCTTGGACAAGGCACCGTCCGACCTTGCTGCCGGGGAACAGAGAGCGGCCGCCGGGCAAGCTGAGCTGGACAAGGCGAGGGCCACGCTCGATGCAGGCGATGCCCAACTGAAGGCCGCCGAGCAGCAAATGACCGCTGCGGGCATGCCCGCAGCGCAGATCCAGGCCCAGCTCGCCCCGCAGAAGGCGGAACTTCTGGCCGGACGCCAAAAGCTCGACGCCGGCCAGAAACAAGCCACTGACGGTGCCGCCGCCCTTGCGTTGGCCAAGCGCCAGGTGACAGCATCCCAAGGCATGCGTTTCGTCTCCCAGGATGGTAAAGCGGCGATCGCCCAGGTCCAGTTCAAGACCTCCATCAACGGCCTGACCCCCGCCGTCCGGCAGCAAGTCCAGGACATCGTCCACGGAGTCTCCTCGGCAGGTGTCACGGCCCTGGCCAGCAAGGAAATCACCGAGGACGTCTCCCAGTTGTTCGGAGTCTCCGAAATCATTGGCATCGCCGTGGCTGCGATCGCCCTCATCGTGATGCTGGGAACGCTCGTCGCCGCCGGCCTGCCCCTCCTGATGGCGATCATTGGCGTGGCCGTCGGCGTCGGCGGAACCTTTGCCCTCACCGGCGTCATCGACATGAGTTCCATCTCCCCGATGCTCGCGCTCATGCTGGGCCTCGCCGTCGGAATCGATTACTCGCTCTTCATCGTCAACCGCCACCGCGGGCAATTGCTTTCAGGGATGGACGCAGAGGAATCAGTCGCCCTTGCCACCGGCACCTCAGGCAACGCCGTTCTCTTCGCGGGTCTCACCGTCGTGATCGCGCTTGCCGCGCTGGTCGTTCCGGGGCTCCCGTTCCTGGCCGTCATGGGCCTTTCTGCCGCCGCGACAGTGGCAGTCGCCGTCGTCGTCTCCCTGACACTGACCCCGGCGGTCCTCTCGCTGGTGGGCCGCAAACTGATCTCGAAGCGGGCGTGGGCCAAGGCGGAGCGCCACAACGCGGAGCCGGAGCATGCCTCGGCGGACCGCGCCGAGGACCAGCGGCGTAGCAGCCGTGGGTGGGGCGGGCTCGTGACCCGGCATCCGGTGGTCTCGCTGCTTGCCGGCGTCATGCTGCTCGGGGTGCTGGCGCTCCCGGCTTCCCAGCTGCGCCTCGCTTTGCCCGACGGCGGTTCGGAACCGGTCGACTCGCAAGCGTTCAAGGCCTATGACCTCACCCGGACGAGCTTCGGCGAGGGCATGACCGGCCCCATCGTGGTTGTCGGTACGTTCCCGTCCGGGCTCAGCGACGACCAGGCCAAGACCAAGCAGTTCGACGTCGCGGACAAGCTGCGCAGCGTCGACAACGTCGTGGCGGCCGTTCCGGTAGCCCTCAGCCCGGATCACCGCACGGCCGTTTTCCAGGTCATCCCCAAGGACGGCCCCGCGAGTGCCAGCACCGTCCAGGTGCTCTCGGAACTGCGTGCCAAGGGTTCCGAAATCCAGCAGGCCACAGGCGCCACCATCGGGCTGACGGGGCAGACCGCCGGCAACATCGACGTCTCGGCGAAGCTCGGTGCCGCGTTGCCGCCATACTTGGCGATCGTCGTCGGGCTCTCGCTGGTCCTCCTGCTTCTGGTATTCCGCTCGATCGTCGTCCCGCTGCTCGCCACCGGCGGATTCCTGCTCTCGCTCGCGGCAGCGTTCGGCGCCGTGGTGGCCGTGTACCAGTGGGGCTGGCTGGGCACCGTGTTCGACGTGCCCAATCCCGGAGCCGTGTTGAGCTTCCTGCCGATCATCCTGATTGGTGTGCTGTTCGGCCTGGCCATGGACTACCAGGTGTTCATCACCTCAGGCATGCGTGAATCGTTCATGCACGGTGAGAACGCGAAGCAGGCGGTCCGAAGCGGCTTCAGCCATGCCTCAGCGGTGGTTACGGCCGCCGCCATCATCATGGTCAGCGTGTTCGCGGGCTTCATCTTCAGCCACCTGACCATGGTCCGGCCGCTCGGTTTCGCGATGGCGTTCGGCGTGCTCGTGGATGCGTTCGTGGTACGGATGACCATCGTTCCGGCCGTCATGTACCTGCTGGGCGAGAAAGCATGGTGGCTGCCGCGGTGGCTGTCCCGGATCCTGCCCGACGTCGACGTCGAGGGCGCCAAGCTGCAGCGCACGACGGCGGCAGTCGGGGCCAAGGAGCTGGTCCACTAAGCGCCTGGTCGTCTTAGCGGCCTGAGCGCGGCGTCGGTTCTGTGTTCAGAACCGACGCCCGCTCACCTTTAAGGCCCTTTCCCCAAACGCCCGCTCACCTGAAGTCAGGGGAACATGTCCACGTGGGCGGCATAAGTGAGCGAGCGTCCGGCCAAACACCCACATAAGTGAGCGAGCGTCGGTGGAAGGCGCCGCGTATTACGCTTGAGCCGTGACCCGATTGATCCTGGCTTCCCAGTCCCCCGCCCGCACCAAGCTCCTCACGGACGCCGGCATCCACCACGAAGTGCTCGTCTCGGACGTGGACGAGGACGCCGTGCAAGCCCGGTACGGGGTGACCGACGCGCATGACACCGCGCTCCTCCTGGCCCGTGCCAAGGCCGAGGCCGTCGCGTCCCTTCCTGACGCCGAGGGGTCCCTGGTGATCGGCTGCGATTCCGTATTCGAATTCGACGGCGAATCGCACGGGAAGCCGTACACGGTGGACGTGGCCAAGGAAAGGATGCTTCGCATGAGCGGATCCAAGGGCGTACTCCACACCGGGCACTGGCTGGTTGACTGCCGCGAAACCGCAGCGGACGTGAAAGACGGCGAGACGGCCGTCGGCACCGGAGCAACAGTCGGTGCCGTGTCCAGCGCAGAAGTCCACTTTGCCGAGATGAGCGAGAAGGACATCGACGCTTACATCGCAACCGGCGAGCCCCTGCATTGCGCCGGTTCGTTCACGATCGACGGCTTGGGCGGGGCCTTCATCCGCAAGGTCGACGGCGACCCGCACGCCGTCGTCGGGCTCTCCATCTCGACCCTCCGCGATCTGCTGGGGCAGGCGAACGTTGGAATCACCGAACTCTGGACGCACAACGGTTCCGCGACGGACGAGTAGTTTGTAGCAACCCTACAAAGACAGGCCGTCTCACACACGGAATCCCCCATCAATATGGGCGGAACCCTCAAAATCACGCTAGGCTCCCTGAAGGACAGAAGGAGTCAACTTGTCAGCTAATCCGGCGCAGCCCATTTCCAGCCCTCTCACCAAGGTCTTGATCGCCAACCGAGGCGAAATCGCGGTCCGCATTATCCGCGCAGCCCGGGACGAAGGCATCGCATCCGTGGCCGTCTACGCGGACCCCGACCGCGACGCCCTGCACGTCCGGCTGGCAGATGAGGCCTACGCGCTGGGCGGCAACACTGCTGCTGAGTCATACCTCGTGATGGACAAGTTGATCGAGGTCGCCAGGCAGTCGGGTGCCGACGCCATCCACCCCGGCTATGGCTTCCTCGCCGAGAACGCCGAGTTTGCCGCCAAAGTCATCGACGCCGGCATCACCTGGATCGGCCCGTCTCCGGACGCCATTTCCGCGCTGGGCGACAAGGTGCAGGCCCGCCACATCGCCGAAAAGGTCGGCGCTCCCCTGGTTCCCGGCACGGCCGACCCCGTGGAATCCGCCGACGAGATCCTGGCCTTCGCCCAGGAGTTCGGGCTCCCGATCGCCATCAAGGCCGCCTACGGTGGTGGCGGCCGCGGCATCAAAGTTGCCCGCACCATCGAGGAAATCCCCGAGCTTTTCGAGTCCGCAGTGCGCGAGGCCATTGCCGCCTTCGGCCGGGGCGAGTGCTTCATCGAGCGGTTCCTGGATTCCCCGCGCCACGTCGAGACCCAGTGCCTCGCCGATGCCTACGGCAACGTTGTGGTGGTCTCCACCCGCGACTGTTCCCTCCAGCGCCGCAACCAGAAACTCGTTGAAGAAGCACCTGCTCCGTTCCTGAGCCCCGAGCAGAACGAGCGACTGTACGAGTCCTCCAAGGCCATCCTGAAAGAAGCCGGCTACCTGGGCGCGGGAACCTGCGAATTCCTGGTGGGCCAGGACGGCATCATCTCCTTCCTTGAGGTCAACACCCGGCTTCAGGTGGAGCACTGTGTTTCAGAGGAAGTCACAGGCCTTGACCTGGTCCGGGAGCAGTTCCGCATCGCCCGGGGCGAGAAACTCGGCTATAGCGATCCTGAGGTCCGCGGCCACTCCTTCGAATTCCGCATCACCGGCGAAGACCCGGGCCGCAACTTCATGCCCGCACCGGGAACCATCAGCACCCTGAAGAATCCGACGGGTCCGGGCATCCGCATCGATTCCGGCGTCGAACAGGGCGACGTCATCAGCGGGAACTTCGATTCCATGCTGTCCAAGCTGATCGTCACCGGCGCCAGCCGCGAACAGGCCCTCCAGCGCTCCCGCCGTGCCCTCGAGGAAATGGTCGTTGAAGGCATCCCCACCATCATTCCTTTCGACCTCGCAGTGGTGACCGATCCCGCGTTCGCTCCGGCCGAAGGCCCGTTCAAGGTGCACACGCGCTGGATCGAGACCGAGTTCGTCAACAACATCCCCGCATGGACGCCTACCGGAACCGGAACAGAAGCCGCCGACGCCGGTGAGCGCCAGCGCGTCGTCGTCGAGGTTGGCGGCAAACGGCTGGAAGTTGTCCTTCCCGCGACTCTCGGCTCGGTTTCCTCGGTTGCCAGCGCGGGCGCCAAGGGCACGAAGGTCAAGAAGCGTTCCCGCTCTGCGGGCGCCTCAGCTGCAGTCGCGGGCGGCAACGCCCTCACCTCGCCGATGCAGGGCACCATCGTCAAGGTGGCTGTAGCCGCCGGCGACGTGGTTGCCGAGGGCGATCTGATCGTGGTCCTGGAAGCCATGAAGATGGAACAGCCCCTCACCGCCCACAAGGCCGGCACCATTCACGGCTTGGTGGCCAAGGCGGGCGAGACCGTCTCCGCGGGCGCCGTTATCGCGACGATCGAAGATTAAACAGACTCGAATGGCTCCGGCCCCGCACCATTGGTGCGGGGCCGGAGCCATTTAGCGGAGCCGTGCTAATCGCGAGCCTGTTAATACAGGGTCAGGCTACGTTGTTCTCGTAGTCCGTGTCCTTGGTTTCCTTGGACAGGAACAGTGCCACGAGCGTCAGGACTGCCATCGCGCTGAGGTAGACACCCACCAGGACCGTGCTGCCCTTGGCCGATTCCCAGAGCCAGACCGCGATGAACGGAGCCACAGCCGCGCCGAGGATGCTGGACATGTTGTAGCTGACGGCAGATCCGGTGTAGCGGACGTTGGTGGGGAACAGTTCCGGAAGCAGCGCACCCATGGGGCCGAAGGTGAGGCCCATCAGCGTGAAACCGATGATCAGCAACGCCATAGTGCCGACAAAGCCGCCGCTGAACAGCGGCACGAAAAGCAAGCCGAACACCAGGATTCCCGCGGTGACCGCCAGAAGCATCTTGCGGCGACCATACTTTTCGGCCAGCGGGCCCGCCACAAGGGTAAAAATGCCGAAGAAGACGACGCCGGCAATCAGCATCCAGAGGAAGTCGTTCCGGCTGAAGCCCAAGCCCGGGACGAACGCCGCGACGGCCGCGTCAGTCATGGGCTTTCCGGCCTTGACCGCTGCGGCTTGGGCGCCCGCCAGCGTGGGCTTGGTGCCGTAGGTCAGCGTGAACGTGGTCATCAGGTAGAACAAGACATACGTGGCCAACATGATGAAGGTACCGAGGATCAGCGGGCGCCAGCTTTTCTTGAAAACGCGTCCGATGGGCAGCTTGGCCACTTCGTTCGACTCCAGCACCTTTGTGAACGCGGGAGTTTCAATGAGCTTGAGGCGCACGTAGAGGCCGAGGATCACCATGACGGCGCTGAGCAGGAACGGCACGCGCCAGCCCCAGGCGGCGAAGGCCTCGGGATTCAGGGTGTAGCTGAAGACCAGGAAGATGATGTTGGCCAGGATGAAGCCGATCGGCGCACCCATCTGCGGAAATGTTCCATAGATAGCGCGTTTGTTGGCCGGTGCGTTCTCGGTTGCGAGCAGAGCGGCTCCGCTCCACTCACCGCCGAGGGCCAGGCCCTGGGCGAAACGCAGGACTACCAGCAACGTGGGGGCCAGGAAAGTCCAGCCGGGGACCTGAGCCGTCGGGAGGCAGCCGATCAGGAAGGTTGCAATACCCATGGTCAGGAGGGACGCAACCAGGGTTCCCTTGCGACCGAACTTGTCACCGAAGTGGCCGAAAATGATGGAGCCGAGCGGCCGGGCGACGAAGGCCACACCGAACACCGCGAAGGAGCTCAGCAGCTGGGTGGTCTCGTCAGCCGTCGGGAAGAACAGTTTGGGAAAGACGAGGACGGCAGCCGTGGCGTAAACGTAGAAATCGTAGAACTCGATCGACGTCCCGATGAGGCTGGCGAAGATCACCCGTCCCCGCGAGTTGACCTGCTTGACTGACTCGCTTTCCTTGGATTGAGCGATGGAAGACATGTAGTGGTTGCTCTCCGTTCACGCCGGCCCGGCGTTCCTGAGCCTGCCGGCAAAGATTATTGAGAGTTCAATAATAGTTCCCGGTATCCAACAAATGGACAATCAAGTCCAGTATGCGGACGCTCTGGAAAGTCTCACTCTGTGGTCTGCGCCACACAACCTCACCATCGCCTCACGCACCGGTGACCCCCTCCGATAGGCAAATGTCACAGCACGTTTACAAACCGCGACAGTCCGCGAAACGCGCCATCCCTAACGTGGAAGTACAACGTCCCCACAAAGGAGGCACTCCGTGACAGTTGACCGAAGCACCGAAATCCTCACCAACGAGCAGGCGCCCACCGCCCTCGTCCCCGAGCTTGAACACCGCCCTGGCCGCTGGATTGCCAACTGGGATGCAGAGAACAAGGATCAGTGGGAAGCTGCTGGCCGTTCCATCGCAAAGCGCAACCTGTACTGGTCCATCTTTGCCGAGTTCCTCGGCTTCGTCGTCTGGCAGCTCTGGTCGATCGTCGTCGTCCAGCTCCCGGCCGCAGGCTTCAAGTTCGACACCAACCAGATCTTCTGGCTCATCTCGATCCCCAGCCTGGTCGGTGCCACCCTGCGCATCCCTTACACCTTCATGGTTCCTAGGTTCGGTGGCCGCAACTGGACCATCGTCTCGGCCCTCCTGCTGCTGATCCCGACGGCGGGCCTTGCCCTGTGTGTCTCGACCCCCGGCACTCCGTTCGGCGTCATGCTGCTGGTAGCAGGCCTTGCAGGCTTCGGCGGCGGCAACTTCGCCAGCTCGATGGCAAACATCACTTTCTTCTACCCCGCACGTGAAAAGGGCTGGGCGCTGGGCCTGAACGCAGCAGGCGGAAACCTCGGTGCCGCCGTCGCGCAGCTCGTCGTCCCGATCGCCGTTACCCTCCTGGCCGCCGGCACCGTAAACCTGCCCATGGCCGGCCTCATCTGGATTCCCCTCATCCTTGTCGCCGCGTTCGGTGCTTGGAAGTACATGAACAACCTCACCAGCGCCAAGGGTGACGTGGCAGGCTCCATCGCCGCACTGAAGGAACCCCACCTTTGGGTCATGGCTTTCCTCTACATCGGCACCTTCGGCTCGTTCATTGGCTTCTCCGGCGTTTTCCCCAAGCTCATCAAGGACTACTTCCCGGCTTTCTCCTCCATGCACCTCGGCGCGGTTGTCCTCTCGCTCGCCTTCCTCGGCCCGTTGGTCGGCTCCCTCGCCCGCCCCTACGGTGGACGCATGGCCGACCGCATGGGCGGAGCCCGGATGACCGTCACGGCGTTCGCGGCGATGGCGATCATCACCTTGACCATGATCTGGACCCTTCCGCTCAAGAACTTCTGGCTCTTCCTGGTCCTGTTCCTCTTCCTCTTCACGGCAAGCGGCTTTGGAAACGGCGCCACGTACCGCATGATTCCGGTCATCTTCGCCACGTCCAGCCGGGCCGCCCGCTCCGGGGCGAGCGCCGCAAGCACGGCACGCCTCGCGTCTTCCTCCCTCGGCTTGATCTCGGCGATCGGCGCCTACGGCGGATTCGTCATCCCCCAGGTGCTCAACGCATCCAGCGCTTCCGGCTCCTACACCCCCGCGTTCTATGGCTTCGTCGGCGCCTACGTGCTGATGCTCATCGTCTGCTGGGTCTGCTACCTCCGGAAGGCCAACCGTAACGCGATGGGACACATCTAATATGCCCAATGGCGCCGACACCCACTGCCCGTATTGTGCGCTGCAGTGCGCCATGACCCTGACCCCGGCGGCGCCCTCGGCGCAGCCGGGGTCAGACCCCGCTCCCGCGGCAAAGGCACTTCCACTACTGGAAGTATCCGGCCGCGACTTCCCCACCAACCGGGGCGGGCTATGCCGCAAGGGCTGGACATCGCCGTCGTTGTTGAACCACACCGGACGCGTCACGGAACCCATGCTCAAAGGGTCCGACGGCGTCCACCGGCCGATCACGTGGGACCAGGCACTCATGCTGGTCACCGGAGCCGTCAAGCAGACCCGCGAGCAGTACGGGCCCGACGCCGTCGGCGTGTTCGGCGGCGGCGGACTCACCAATGAGAAGGCCTACCAGTTGGGCAAGTTCGCCCGCCTGGCCCTGGGAACCTCCCGCATCGACTACAACGGACGTTTCTGCATGTCCTCCGCTGCGGCAGCCGGAAACCGCGCTTTCGGCGTGGACCGCGGCCTCCCGTTCCCCGTGGAGGACCTTGATTCGGCGAACGTTATTTTCCTTCTCGGCTCCAATGTCGCCGAGACCATGCCGCCATTCGTCCAGCACCTGCAGGGCGCGCGCGATTCCGGTGGGTTGATCGTGGCCGATCCCCGCCGTTCCGCGACGGCCGCATTCACCGGCGACGGCGGTGGCATCCACTTGCAGCCGACCCCGGGAACGGACCTCGCCCTGCTTTTGGGTGTCTCTCACGTGGTGGTCCACGAAGGCCTCGCCGACGCCGAATACGTCCAGAACCGCACCACCGGGTACCCGGCAATCGTTCGTAGCCTCGCTGGCTTCTGGCCGGAGCGCGTCCAGTCGATCACCGGCGTACCCGCCACGCTCATCCGCGAAACCGCCCGTCGCCTCGCGGACGGAGCCCGGCGCGGCGGCAGCTACATCCTGACCGGCCGCGGAGTCGAGCAGCACGTTGACGGCACAGACACAGCTACAGCCGCGATCAACCTCAGCCTCCTCCTCGGCCTGCCGGGCTCATCCCGCAGCGGCTACGGCACACTGACTGGCCAAGGCAACGGCCAGGGTGGCCGCGAACACGGCCAGAAGGCCGACCAGCTCCCCGGCTACCGCAAGATCACCGATCCAGCCGCCCGCGCCCACGTTGCCAAAGTGTGGGGCGTGGACGAATCCCTCATCCCCGGCCCTGGACTGCCTGCCGTGGAGCTCTTGAAGTCTTTGGGACAGCCCGACGGCGTCCGTTGCCTTTTCGTCCACGGCGCCAACGTGGCGGTGTCAGCCCCCGACGCCGGCGCGGTGATCGAGGGCCTGCGCAGCCTGGACTTCCTGGTTGTCTGCGATTTCTTCATGTCCGAGACCGCGCTGGAAGCCGACCTGGTCCTCCCGGTCACCCAATGGGCCGAGGAAGAAGGCACCCTGACCAACCTCGAGGGCCGCGTGCTCCGCCGTCGTAAGGCGCTCACCCCTCCCCCAGGCGTCCGCAGCGAATTGTGGCTCATGGCCCGGCTCGCCGAGTCCCTCGACGCACCGTCCACGTTCAGCGACGATCCCGAGACCGTCTTCGAGGAGCTCCGGCTCGCTTCGGCAGGCGGCTTGGCCGACTACTCCGGAATCGACTACGCCATGCTGGACCGCGGAGAAGCCGCCTACTGGCCCTATCCCACCGGCAGTTCGGGAACGCCGCGACTCTTCCTCGACAGCTTCGCGCACGCCGGCGGTCGCGCGGTGTTGGTCCCGGTGGCACCGCAGAAGCGGTCCCGGCGCTCCGCCGTCGTCGGCTCTGATCCCGATCCGCTGACGCTCGTCACCGGGCGGTTGCTGGAACACTACCAATCGGGCGCCCAAACCCGCCGCGTGGCCGAACTCGCGGCCGCGCAGCCGGAGCCGCTCCTGCAGATCCACCCCGCGACGGCGGCCGTCAGGGACATCTCCAGCGGCGACTTTGTCCGGGTCTCCAACGAGCGCGGAGAGGTCCTGTGCAAGGTGGAGCTCAGCAACAGCATCCGGACGGACACCGTCTTCCTGCCTTTCCATTTCCCAGGAATGGGCAGCGCCAACCGTCTCACTGAGGCGGTCACGGATCCTATTTCCGGAATGCCGGAGTTCAAGACGAGCACGGTCTGGGTCCGGAAGGCGGCACTAGCACATGCCGAACCGGGGTTGGCTGCCCAGTTGGCTGTGCCGGCGGCCGTCGGCTCGTCAATGCAGGAGAGCTTGTCAATGCAGGTCAAGGAGGCATCGTGAGCGAGCGAATTGTGGTGGTCGGTTTCGGACCGGTCGCGTCCCGGCTGGTCGACGAGTTGTTGCCGGCCGTGCGCAGCGGCCTTGTCGAGTTGCTCGTCGTCGGGCAGGAAGCCGAGGCCGCGTACAACCGCGTCATGGTGGCAGAACTCGGCGTGGGGCGGACCACCGCGGAGGCTCTCGCGATGGCGGACGCTGGCGATTTGGCGACCGACGGCGTCGAGGTCCGGCTGGGCGTCACCGTCAAGCGGATCGACCGTGCACGTCAGCAAGTGGTCCTATCGGACGGGACCACGCCCGGCTACGACCGCTTGGTGTTCGCCACCGGCTCGAGGCCCGTCATTCCGAACCTCACCGGCATCAACCCTGATCCTTCGCATCCTGTGCTCCCTTTAGGGGTGACGGCCCTCCGCGATCTCCGAGATGCCGGGCAACTGCGCGACGCCGTGACTGCCGGCAAGCGCGTGATCGTCCTCGGTGGCGGCGTGCTTGGCCTGGAAACTGCCTTGGCCGCGGCGGAAGAAGGCGCCCTGACCACAGTGGTGCACAACGGTTCCTTCCCGCTGGGCCGCAATATCGACCGCGGCGGTGGAGCCGTTCTCGCGGCGAGCTTGCGCAGCAGCGGGATCACCATGGTGGGCAACGCCCGCTCTACTGCGGTGGAGCACAATGGTCCCGACGGCAAGTTTTCGGCCCTGGTGCTCAACGACGGGTCACGGATCGAAGGCGACCTTCTTGTCCTTTCCTGCGGCGTTCGCCCACGGATCGAACTGGCCGAAGGTTGTGGGTTGCCTGCAGCCACCGGGATCTTGGTGGATCACCACCTGCGGACCTATCACGAGCCGCACATGTTCGCGATAGGCGACTGCGCCGAAGTCCGCTGCGCCGATGCCGAGTGCGCCGAATGCCGCACCGCACTGGGTCCTTCCGGGCTGGTGGGTCCGGGCTGGCGGCAGGCCGAGTGGCTTGCCGAGTACCTGATCCTCCTTGCAGAGGGCGGCCAGGGCGCTGCCGACACCTTGGCACCGCTACCGCAGGAGAAGCCCGGCGTCGTGGTGTTGAAGGCGCGCGGCATCAACCTGGCGGTCGCCGGCGACAACAGCGCCGAACCGTGGGATGACGAGCTGTTGTCCGTCGGTGTCTCCGAGGAAATGCCGCGGCGCCAGGTTGCCCAATGGGCCGATCCGGAACACGGCCGCTACGTCAAAATGACGACGCGGGGCGGCGCGCTCGAAGGACTCGTGACCGTAGGCATGCCGCGCACGGCCGCGGAGCTCGTGATGCTGTTCGAACGCGGCTCCGAGCTGCCCGCAGACCGTTCACTCCTGCTTCGCTTGGATGGGCCGGACCAACTGGATTCATCTGCTTCGAATAATGACCCGCAGCGGACCGTGTGCCGCTGCGCGGGCGTCAGCGGTGCGAGCATCGAGGACGCCGTGCTGGATGGCTGCTCTTCCGTGCCGGAGGTTTCCAAAGCGACCCGCGCGGGCACTGGGTGTGGCGGGTGCCATGGGGACATCAAGGGAATTATTGAGAAGCACTTTCAGGGGGTTGCGGCGTAGGGGTGCGTTGAACTCGGGCGTCCAAACATGACTCCCTGCTACCTCATGTCAATACCTCCGGGAAGTGGCATTCGTTGCCTGACTCGAATATCTCCGGTTGGGTCGGCGATTCCAGTCCTCGTTCACGGCTGGTTTCACCGGTGCAGGCTGTTTGGCCGTGGCGAGGGTTTCGAGCCGGCCCGTGAGGGAGAGGATCTGCCGCGACCGGGCGGCGGGACTGGTCCTGTGGTATTCGGTGTTCATGCGGACCACGGCCATGGGCGAGACATGCGGATCGGCGTTCGCGCGTCTGTGTGCGGGGTCGGCGGGGCGTCGTGTTTCTTGGTGACCTTGGCTCCGACGCGGACCTTGTCGACAAGCTTCTGCTGGGGCAGCAGGTAGTTGGTGCGCGCAGTCCCGGTGCCAGCCCGTCAGCTCGACCACTTCGTCCAGCCTCCTGCCCTTCCAGACCCGGCAACCCCCGAACCAGCCGGAGAAATTCTTATGAGTTGATCGGCCGCCTACCGGCCGCGCCACGGATGGAGGAAAATTCTATGGTCGCCCGGTGACCCCGCGTTGACTTGGTGCGGTTGGAGCCCGCAAATGAGTTTGGAGACCGGAGGCCGCCGACAGGAACTACTGATTGTTGCTTC
>NZ_JBFRHB010000029.1:0-64446 GCF_052115645.1 Arthrobacter sp. 2MCAF14
ATCAATGCCGTCCTCATGCGCGGAATCAACGACGCCGAGTCCCCCGACCTCCTGGCCTGGGCCGTGGACCGCGGCTATGAGCTGCGCTTCATCGAACAAATGCCGCTGGACGCCGATCACGGCTGGACCCGGCGGGACATGATCACCGCGGCAGAGATCCGCGAACTGCTCTCCCGCGACTTCGTCCTGACCCCGGACCCGCGCGAACGCGACGGGGCCCCGGCTGAACGATTCGAAGTACGACGGCGGGACCCGGCATCTGCGGACGCCACGGGTCCGCTTCTGGGGACCGTCGGCATCATCGCCTCCGTCACCGAGCCGTTCTGTTCCGATTGCCGGCGCACACGGATCACCGCCGAAGGCAAGATCATGAGCTGCTTGTTCTCCCGCGAGGAATTCGACCTGTTGGGACTACTTCGCTCCGGAGCGGACGACGAGGAACTCGCCCAACGCTGGCAGGACGCCATGTGGATCAAACCCAAGGCGCACGGTATGGACCACACCGGCCTCGGCGCACCCGACTTCGTCCAGCCGGACCGCAGCATGAGCGCGATCGGAGGCTGAGGCTTTGCTCGTACGATACTTCGCTGCCGCGCGCGCCGCGGCGGGCGTCGAAGAGGAACACCACGATCTTCCTGAAGGGACCGGCCTGGACGGGTTGATCGCGGCCGTGCTCGCCGTCGAACGTCCGGAACCACCGGCTGGAACACCGCCCCTGGCCCGGATCATTTCGCGCAGCAGCTTCCTGCGCAATGAGGTAGCGGTCCGCGACCGATCGGCGCCTCTCGGTGCGGACGACGTCGTCGACGTCCTCCCGCCGTTTGCCGGCGGCTGAGCCGGCCACGGCCGAGGGGTGGTTCCCCGGGTCCAAGGAGCCTACGCTGTGCCTATCCGCGTAACAGCAAAGGAACAGCCATGTACACCCTCCTGATCGAACACGCTGTGAACGACTTCGGCGCATGGAAGCGGTCGTTCGACTCGGATCCGGCAAATCGCGCCGGCACCGGCGTTGTCTCCTACCGGGTCTCCAGGCTTGTGGACGATTCGCAGCGGGTCCTGATTGAGCTTGATTTCGCCGAACGGGAGCAAGCTGAGTCAATGCTGAACACCTTGCGGATAAAGGTGTGGAGTGGACCAGGAAGGCCGGCCTCGCTCGACGGCATGCCAGACGCGCGGATAGTCGAGTCGATGGAGGCCAGAGTCCTCTGAGTGATGTGCCTACTGGACGTGAGCGTTAGACGCGCCTGCAGACAGAGACCATGAACGGGCTGAACGTCGGGGCATCTCCGAGCCTGAGCTCCGCCATATGGGTCAGCACGCCGCCGTCCACCTTGAAAGTGTGTCGCGCCGTCCCGCGGGGGCTGCGCCGCTCAAGCCTCAGTGTGCCGTCTTCCCAATGCCCCCGGGCCGGAGCTTCCGGGGGCCTGCCCATGCTGTCCACGTAGTACCACAAGGTGTCACCGTGGTCCGGGTCAACGGTGAAGACACCATGCCCCTCGAAATGGGTGCCGTCGGGTTCAATGTGCCGGTAGCTCTGCACCAAGGCGTAACCTCCTGCCGCGCGCGAGAAGGTCACCTCGGCGTCGGCGGTCCGGGCAGGTCCCCAGGGCGACGCCGAGAGCTCGGTACTCCCCCGCCAATGCCCCAGGAATGCCTCCAGCGCAGTATGTGCATGACTCTTCAATGGCTCGTTCATGGCGACTCCTGCGCAAGACGGTGGATACGTCACCATCATGTTCCCGATCGAGCAGGCGCGTCCAGCCTCCCCCACACCGGACATGCCCCCCTTCCAGACCAGGAATGGACATATCAGGGTTATGTCCACTCCCAGGCTCCAACGCGGGGCATGTCCCTGCGAGAGTGCGGGGTTCAGAGGCCGAACGTCTCGGTTTCCTCGAAGGGCCCGACGACGGTCACGGTGCGGGGGGCTTCGGCGAGCACCCGGGCGAGTTCCTGGACTTCCTCTGCGGTGACGGCCTTGATGCGGGCCAGCGTTTCGTCGATGTCCTGGAATTCGCCGGAGACGAGTTCGGCGCGGCCAAGGCGGGACATCCGGGATCCGGTGTCTTCAAGGGCCAAGACGATTCCGCCGCACAATTGGCCCACGGCCTTGCGCAGTTCCTCGTCGGTGATTCCGTCGGCTGCGAGCTTGTCCAGTTCGGCACCCAGGAGTTCGAGGACCTGCTTGACCTTCGACGGCGTGCAGCCGGCATACATGCCGAAGTAGCCTGCGTCCGCGTAGGCGGAGGCAAAGGAATAAGTCGAATAGACGAGGCCCCGCTTTTCGCGGATCTCCTGGAAGAGACGCGAAGACATGCCACCGCCAAGGACAGCGTTCAGGACGCTCATCACGAAGCGCCGGTCGTCGGTGGCGACGATCGAGGGGCAGCCCATGATGATGTTGGCCTGCTCCACTGGACGCTTGATCACATGCAACCCAGCGGTACCGGTGATATCCGCCCGCTCGGTGGAACGGCGCTCGACGGGGGCAGCGGTGTCCTTCAGCTCCCACCCGGCCGTCCGCAAGGCATCGACCACGAGGCGGCAAACAACGTCATGGTCCAGGCCGCCGGCTGCGGTGATGACGATTTCGTCCGGCCGGTAGTAGCGCTGGTAATGTGCCCACACGGAATCGCGGGACACGGCCTTGATGGCGGCAGGGGTGCCACCGATCGGGCGTCCCAGCGGATGCACGCCGAGTACCGCAGCCACGAAGTTTTCATGTGCGACGTCGGTGGGGTCATCGCTGTCCATGGCGATTTCCTCGAGGATCACGTCGCGTTCCTGTTCAAGTTCCGCAGAATCGAGCACGGCGCCGGTGATCATGTCGGCAATGACGTCGATGGCCATGGGGAGGTCCGTGTCCAGTACCCGGGCAAAGTAGCATGTGCTTTCCTTTGCCGTGGCCGCATTCGATTCACCGCCGACCTCGTCGAAAGCGGACGCGATCTCAAGGGCGGTGCGCTTCTTGGTGCCTTTGAACAGGAGATGCTCCAGGAAGTGGGTGGAGCCGTGCTGGCCGTCTGCCTCGTCCCGGGAGCCGACTCCCACCCAGAATCCGATGGTTGCCGAACGCTGCCCGGGCATGGCCTCGGTGAGCACCCGGACGCCTCCCGGAAGCACTGAGCGCCGGACAACGGAGCCGCCTTCGGCGCCATGGATCAATTCGCCGCCGGGCACGGTCTGCGCCAATGGGAGGGGTACGACAGTCATCAAGACCTTTCAGTTCTGCGGGAAATCACGGGTGCCAAATCTGGCTGCAATCGTACCAGCGGGCGCATCGCCCCCGGGGACGGGAATTCATTGTTAAACCGGGCAGGACCGGTGGACATGTCCACCGGTCCTGCCGCGTGTTTGCCGGTTCAGGCTACTCGGCGGAAACTTCAGCCTCTTCGGCGGGAGCTTCTTCAGAGGCGGCGCCTTCTTCCTCAGCCACAACCGGGGAGAGGGAGAGCTTGCCGCGGTCGTCGATCTTGGTGATCTCGACCTGGATCTTCTGGCCCACGGAGACGACGTCGTCGACGTTGTCCACGCGCTTGCCACTGGCCAGCTTGCGCAGCTCGGAGATGTGCAGCAGGCCGTCCTTGCCCGGGGTCAGGGAAACGAACGCACCGAAGGTGGTGGTCTTGACGACCGTGCCCAGGTAACGCTCACCGATTTCCGGGATCTGCGGGTTGGCGATGGCGTTGATCGCGGCGCGGGCTGCTTCTGCAGACGGACCGTTGGTAGCGCCGATGTAGACGGTGCCGTCGTCCTCGATGGAGATGTCGGCGCCGGTGTCTTCCTGGATCTGGTTGATCATCTTGCCCTTGGGGCCAATGACCTCACCGATCTTGTCAACGGGGATGTTGACGGCGATCACGCGCGGTGCGAACTCGGAGAGTTCGTCCGGAGTGTCGATGGCGGCGTTGATGACGTCCAGGATGTGCAGGCGGGCTTCGCGGGCCTGCTTCAGGGCTGCGGCAAGGACCGATGCCGGGATGCCGTCGAGCTTGGTGTCGAGCTGGATGGCGGTGACGAACTCGGAAGTACCGGCAACCTTGAAGTCCATGTCGCCGAAAGCGTCTTCGGCGCCGAGGATGTCGGTCAGGGCGGCGTAGCGGGTCTGGCCGTCAACCTGATCGGAAACCAGGCCCATGGCGATACCGGCAACAGCGGCCTTCAGCGGCACACCCGCGTTGAGCAGGGACAGCGTGGAGGCACAGACGGAACCCATCGACGTCGAACCGTTGGAGCTGAGGGCCTCGGACACCTGGCGGATGGCGTACGGGAATTCCTCGCGCGACGGCAGCACCGGCATGATGGCGCGCTCTGCAAGGGCGCCGTGGCCGATTTCGCGGCGCTTCGGGGAACCGACGCGGCCGGTCTCGCCCGTGGAGTACGGCGGGAAGTTGTAGTTGTGCATGTAGCGCTTGCGCGTGACGGGAGACAGCGAGTCGATCTGCTGTTCCATCTTGAGCATGTTCAGCGTGGTGACACCCATGATCTGGGTTTCGCCGCGCTCGAAGATGGCGGAACCGTGAACGCGCGGCAGGACCTCTACCTCGGCAGTCAGCTGGCGGATGTCCGTCAGGCCACGGCCGTCGATGCGGATCTGGTCCTTGAGGATGCGCTGGCGGACAACCTGCTTGGTCAGCGAGCGGAAGGCTGCGGAGAGTTCCTTCTCACGGCCCTCGAACTGCCCGGCGAGGGCACCAAGGACTTCGTCCTTGAGCTCGTCGGAGGCGTTGTCGCGGTCCTGCTTGTCGGCGATCTGGAAGACAGCGGCAAGCTTTTCGGCGGCGGCAGCTTCAACAGCGGCGTAAACGTCGTCCTGGTAGTCCAGGAAGATCGGGAACTCAACCGTGGGCTTGGCGGCTCGTGCAGCCAGGTCGGCCTGGGCCTCGCACAGCGCCTTGATGAAAGGCTTGGCAGCTTCGAGGCCCTCGGAAACAACTTCTTCGGTGGGAGCGGTAGCGCCCTGTTCCTTGATGAGGTTCCAGGAGTTGTCCGTGGCTTCGGCTTCAACCATCATGATGGCGACGTCGTCCCCGGCAATGCGTCCGGCAACAACCATGTTGAAGACGGCGTTTTCGAGCTGGGAGTGCTTCGGGAAAGCAACCCACTGCGAACCCTGTTCGTCGGCGACGAGGGCGACGCGGACGCCGCCGATCGGGCCGGAGAACGGGAGGCCGGAGAGCTGGGTGGACATCGACGAGGCGTTGATGGCCACGACGTCGTAGAGCTCGTCCGGGTTGATCGCCAGTACAGTGACGACGATCTGGACCTCGTTGCGCAGGCCCTTGACGAATGCGGGGCGCAGGGGACGGTCCATGAGGCGGCAAGCCAGGATGGCCTCGGTGGACGGGCGGCCTTCACGGCGGAAGAACGAACCCGGGATGCGGCCCGCGGCGTACATGCGCTCTTCGACGTCGACGGTCAGCGGGAAGAAGTCGAAGCCTTCACGCGGGGACTTGCCTGCGGTGGTTGCGGACAGCAGCGCGGTGTCTTCGTCGATGTAGACCATCGCGGCGCCGGCTGCCTGCTTGGCGAGGCGGCCGGTTTCGAAGCGGATAACACGCTTGCCGAAGCGGCCGTTGTCGATGATGGCTTCTGAGAACTGGATTTCGGGACCCTCCATTGAGAGTCACCTCCGTTTCTTGTTTAGCGGAAGTCCTCCCGCATCGACCCAGGCCAGCGTCTGTTCCTGGCCTGTACGACACCCGGTCATCGATCGAGACCCACGGGCTGTGCCTTCATCACAGAAGGCTGCTCCCGGGGATCACTACCGAGGACCGCGAATGCGCGATGCGGTTGAACTCCTGTTAAGTGTTGGATTTAGTTATGGAGAAAAGGCGGCCCGTTCCGCGGAGGATCGGGCCGCCCGAAGTCAAACTAGCGGCGCAGGCCGAGGCGCTCGATGAGCGCACGGTAGCGGGCAATGTCAGTCTTCTTGAGGTAGCCCAGCATGCGCTTGCGACGACCAACCATGGCCAGCAGACCGCGCTGGGTGTGGAAGTCGTGCTTGTGCTCCTTCATGTGCTCAGTCAGATCCTTGATCCGCTGAGTCAGGACTGCAATCTGGACCTCCGGCGAACCGGTATCGCCCTTGGACGTTGCGTATGCCTCGATGATGGACTGCTTAACAGCGGCTTCAAGTGCCACGTGAACTCCTAGAGTTGTGCCGTGCGTCCCGATTCAGCGCCTCGCTGCCGGGTTGTGATGTGCCAATGACCGCACACAAAACAGGTCCAGCCGCCACGGACTGCAGCCGGATCCATCCCTCAGTTTACCGGCAGCCCGGCAATCTTGTCGAAAGCTGCCGTGTGACCCTCCTCAAACAGGAGCGCCACTCACTGCCCGATCTCGGTCCGGACGGCGAAAAGCTCCGGGAAGAACGTCAAATCGAGCGCCTTCTTCAGGAAGGAAACGCCGCTTGAACCTCCGGTTCCCGTCTTCATGCCGATGGTCCGCTGCACCGTACGGAGGTGCCGGAAGCGCCACAATTGGAAGTTGTCTTCCAGGTCCACCAGTTCCTCGCAGGCCTCGTAGGCCGGCCAGTTGTCTGCGGCGTTTTCGTAGACGTGCTTGAAAAGGGGCAAGAGCCCAGGGGTGAACTCGTGGGCCTGCGTCACGTCCCGGTCCAGGACGGAGCGTGGAACGTCGTAGCCGTGCCGGTCCAGGTATGCCAGGAATTCGTCGTAGATGCTCGGAGCGTTCAAGAGCTCCTCCAGCATGGTTCTGGACTCCGGATCCGATTCGAACACCGGCAACATCTTCGCGTTCTTGTTGCCGAGGATGAACTCGACGGCGCGGTACTGGCTCGACTGGAACCCGGAAGCATTACCCAGGAAGCCGCGGAACTGGGAGTACTCGGTAGGGGTAAGCGTGGCGAGCACCGACCATTGCTCGGTGAGCGTCTTCTGGATGTGCTTGACCCGTGCGATGGCCTTGAGCGCGGAGCCAAGGTCGTCCTGGCGCAGCCAGGTGGCCGCACTCCGGAGCTCGTGCAGGACCAGCTTCAGCCAGAGCTCGGTGGTTTGGTGCTGGATGATGAACAGGAGTTCATCATGGTGCTCCGGCTGGCTGACAGGTTGCTGGGCGCTGAGCAGCACGGGCAGCTGCAGGTAGGAGCCGTAACTCATGCGTGAGCTGAAGTCCTTGACGATGCCTTCGTCGAGTGGCCGGGTGTTCTTCTCAACGCTCACGGCGCGGGGCTACTTGTCCAGCAGGAGTTCGTGGGCCTGGGCGACGTCCAGGCGCATCTGCTCTACGAGGGCCTCGGGTCCGCGGTAGGCCACCATGCCCCGCAGCCTCGAAGTGAATTCCACCACGACGGTCTGGCCGTAGAGGTTGAAATCCTCCACTTCCTCCTCCGGGCGGTCGATCACGTGGGCTTCGACCTGCCGGCTCACGCCGTCGAACGTGGGGTTGGAACCGACCGAAATCGCGGCGGGCCAGCGGGTTCCGGATTCGTCCACGAGCCAGCCGGCGTAGATTCCATCCGCGGGGACGTAGCCCGTGGCGCCGTGGTCCAGGTTCGCCGTGGGAAAGCCCAGGGCGCGTCCCCGCGCGGCGCCGTGGACCACTTCGCCGCGCATCCTGTGCGGGCGGCCGAGAACGGCAGCCGCGGTCTCGACGTCGCCCTCGGCGAGGGCCTCGCGCACCCAGGTGGAGGAACAGCGGCGGTCCGTGCCGCCGTCGTCGTGTACCGGAAAGCCTTCCGCGCCGAACTCATTGACCACGTTGACGCCGAACCCGAGTTCCCTGCCCAGTTCTTGCATTGTGCCGACGTCTCCTGAATTTCCCACACCGAAACGGAGATCGTGGCCCACAACAACGTGTGCCGCGTGAAGCCCGTCCAGCAGGACCTTGACGACGAATTCCTCCGGCGTCATGGCCGCAAGCGTGAGGTTGTACTTCATGACAAGGACAGCGTCCACGCCCGTGTCGGCCAGGGCATCGAGTTTGTCCTGCAGCCCCATGAGGAGCTCCGGTGCGGAGTCGGGACGGTGGACCAGAGCCGGGTGGGGATCGAAAGTCACGACGACGGACTGCGCACCGTGCTGCTCCGCGGTGCGCAGAAGCTGTGTCAGCACCTGCTGGTGTCCGCGATGGACGCCGTCAAAGTTGCCGATGGTAACGACGCTGGGACCGAAATCCTCGGGGACCTCGGTGGGATCGTTCCAGATGTGGACCATCAACCTCGCCTTTTACTGCTGGTATTCGCTATGCCCGGTGCCTGGTCCGGCGCCGGAATTCTCTAAGGTTACCCGCTATCCCAGACACCCTTGCCCGGGTGGCGGAGCCCCGATTTCTAGTGCGGGAGCCGGGCTGGCCGCCGGCGGTAGAGCCACAACAGGCCCAGGACCGGCAGGATCAACGGCACGAAGCCGTATCCGCGTCCGAACAAGGACCACACGGTGTCGTGCGGGAACGCCACGGGATCGAAAAGGCTGATCGCGCCAACCACCACCACTCCGACCATCTCCACGAGGACTGCCGCGAGCGATACCTTGAACCACGTGCGGCCCGGCTTCGCGAGGGAGACCGTGGCCACGATGTACACCACGGCGGCGAAGGCCGAGAGTATGTGGGCCAAGGGAGCGTCCGAGAACTTGGTCAGGATCTGGTAGCCGGCACGGGCCGTCGCCGAGATGGCGAAGACTGCGTAGACCGCAATCAACAGCCTCCCGGGCCCGGTATTGCGGGTGTCCCGGTTCTTCTTCCCGGTGGTTTCAACAGTCACTTCGTGTGCTTCTTCCAATGTCAGTACCAGATCTGGTTCATGCGGGCCGCCATGACCAATGCGGTGACGCCCACGGCGCCCATGACGAAATTGCTCCAACGGGTCCGTTCCAGGATGGACCAGTACACCGCGACGACGGGGAGGATGAGCGCCGTGATGATGTAGCCCCAGAATTCCCAGGGCTCCCCCGCGATCTTTTCACCCATCGCGACGCGGATGATCGATCCCACCAGGTAGACCAGCAGGACGAGTTCGACGGCGGCAACGGACAGTATGGTGACGTCGTTGGGGGCCTTCTTCATGATGCCCGCCACGACGCAAATGATGGTGGACAGCAGGCCCACTACAAGGACAGCGTAAAAGTATCCGTCCACGGCTAGTGTGCCTGCTTTTCGTTGTCAGGCGCGAACACGAGGACGGGCTTGGCGAAATTCCCCGCATCGGCCAACAACGCCACGAGCTCCCCTGATGGAGAGAACGCAGCAGCCGGGTTCTCGGCGGTGGCTGCGTCGGCCGTGCCGGCAGCGGGTCCCGCGGCGATCCTGCGGCCAAAGGAGATCTCGGTGGTTTCGGCGTCGCTCAACTCCCGGTTGGGCATGAGCGCGCGGGCGGCGGCGGACATGTCGAGGACTTCCAGTTCCTCGGCAAGCTGTTCGAGGGTGCGGGCCTGCTCCAGGGAGTACGGCCCCACTTGGGTGCGGCGCAGCACCGTGAGATGGCCGCCGACGCCGAGAGCCTCGCCAAGGTCGCGCGCCAGCGCGCGGATGTAGGTGCCCGAGGAGCACTCGACAGTCACATCGATGTCTACGACCCTGCCGTCGTCGACCCTCCGGATGGCGTGGATCTCGAAACGGTGGATGGTCACCGGCCGGGCGGCAAGCTTGACCTCTTGGCCCGAACGGACACGCGCGTAGGACCGTTCGCCGTTGACCTTGATGGCGCTGACGCTGCTGGGAACCTGCTGGATCTCGCCGCTGAGCTGCGCGACGCCGGCACGGATGGCGTCCTCGGCGACTTCGGCGGCGCTGCGGCTTGCGGTGATGTCGCCTTCGGCATCGTCCGTGATGGTTGATTCACCGAGCCGGATGGTGGCGGAGTAGGTCTTGGAGGTGCCGACGATATATGTCAACAGCCGCGTGGCCTTGTTGATGCCAAGCACAAGGACCCCGGTGGCCATGGGGTCCAGGGTCCCTGCATGGCCCACTTTCCGGGTACCGGCGAGTCGCCGCATCCGTCCAACCACATCGTGGCTGGTCCATCCTTGCGGCTTGTCAACGATTACCAGTCCAGAAAGCACGCCTCCCAGTATATCCGCGCCGGGGCATGCATCCTGCGGCCCGCTGCTTCCCTGAACGGTCCGGGAGCGCGGCTAAGATGGCTCCCATGCCTGAGCTTGCCGCACACGTCCGCGAAGTGCCCGTGAACCAGATCCGCGAGATCACCGAGGCCGCCTGGAACACCCCCGGGGCGATTGTCCTTAGCATCGGCGAGCCCGGCTTCGCGCTCCCCCGGCACATCCTGGACGCAGGGATAGCCTGCCTGGACAGGGACGAGACCAACTACACCCCCAATGCCGGGATCCCGGCGCTGCGTGAGGCCTTCGCCGAACGCTTCCGTGCCCGCAACAAAGTGGACCTCGGGGCGGAGCGCGTGTATGTCGTCGACGGAGGACATCGAGGCACTGATCACTCCCCGTACCAAGGTGTTGGTCCTGAATTCGCCGTCGAATCCCCTGGGCGCGGTAATCTGCGAAGAAACAACGCGCCAGCTCGTGGAATTGGCCGTCAAACACGATCTGTGGATCATTTCGGATGAATGCTACGAAGCCTTCACCTTCGATGTTCCGCACACGAGTCCCGCCCGCTTCGACAGCACTGTTCCCGGGGAGGCGCGCGTCTTCACGTCCCTGACTTTGTCCAAAACGTACGGGCTGACAGGGCTGCGGATCGGGGCGCTCATTTGCCCGCCGGGGCTGGAACCGAAGATGAACAACGTCATGGAAGCGATCGTTTCCTGCGTGGCTTCGCCTTCCCAGTACGCGGCAGTCGCGGCGCTGACCGGCCCGCAGGACTATGTGGACACCGCGCGGGAGCATTACCGTTCCAACCGCGACGCCGCCTCGGCAGTGCTCGCGGAAAAGCGCATTCCCTTCCTCGGCGCGCAGGGGGCTTTCTATCTCTGGGCGGACGTCTCGCATGTAAGCGGCGGGGACGTGCGTACTTGGGTGCGCACCTTCCTGGCGGACTCTGGAGTGGCCGTGGCGCCGGGGACCGCTTTTGGTTCCATCGGCGAAGGGTGGATCAGGATCGCGTTATGCGGTGATCACCAGCAGCTGCTCGACGGCGTCGGGCGGCTCCCGGCAAGGCCGTGAACCTCAGTATTTGGTCCGGTTCTTGTGCCCGCGCCAGGCATCGAAGGGAGCCTCCGATGCGGCGACCTCCGTATGTTGGACGGGCAAAAGTTCAGGCCTGTTGCCGTCGAAGTATTCGTAGAACACTGCATCGTCGAAGCCAGCGGCCGCGGCCCCGTGCCGATCAGCGGCAAAGTAGACGCGGCTTACCCTGCCCCATAGGGCAGCCGAGAGGCACAAAGGGCACGGTTCGCAGCTTGAATAGAGCACCGAGCCGCTGAGGTCGAAGCTTCCCAGTTCCGACGCCGCCCGCCGGATGGCCACCACTTCTGCGTGCGCTGTGGGGTCGTTGTCGCGGGTGACCCGGTTGACGCCGTCATGGAGCCGTCCGTCCGGGGTGACCACGACGGCGCCGAAAGGGCCGCCGCCGTCGGCCACGTTTTGCACCGCGAGCCGCAGGGCGTGTTCGAGGTAGTCTTCGGGACTCTGAGCTGCATCGTACGCCGACATGCTCCGATCTTAGCGACGGCCCATCAATTTGGCCCGGCTTTTCCGCTTAAACAAGAAGGACCGGATCCGGCAGTTCTAAGAACTGCGGATCCGGTCCCACCCGGGAAGCGCTGGACTACTTGCCGCCGTCTTCGTCGATGTCTTCATCGGCACGGAGGTCGATGTCTTCTTCATCAAAGTCGTCTTCGTCGATGTCCGCATCCTGCGGGGCATCGCTCTTGTACGGGTCTGCGTCGCCCGCGTGCTTGGCGCCGGCGGCCAGCGCGGCCACCTCGGCGTCGCGCTGCTTGGCGGTGCGCAACAGCTCCTCAAGGTTCGAGGCGTTGACCGGAATGAGGTCGGCAACGAATTCCAAGGTAGGAGTCAGCCGCACGGTGATGTTACGGCCCACTTCCTGGCGCAAAACCCCCTTGGCCTTCTCCAACGCCCGAACAGCATCAGAATGAGCGGCTTCGTCACCGAAGACGGTGTAGTACACGGTGGCGTGCTGAAGATCGTTGGTGACGCGGGCATCGGTAATAGTGATGCCCTCAACCCGAGGATCCTTGATCCGCCGGCCCAGTGCCTCAGCAACAACAACCTTAATCCGCTGCGCCAACTTGGCAGCGCGTGCCGGATCAGCCATTTCAAACTCCTAAAATTTGCGTACGACGGCGCGTTGGCAGCTGGCTTTTGTGTTGAGTCTGCTGCCACGCACCTGAGGTGAGTCTATGACGATGCCGGAGAGTTGTGGGGGCGCCCGGGAGTGGCATCGGGCCTACCGGAGCTGGGCGGCTCAGGATCGTAGATCCCGGGCCGCCCAGCGTAGGGGCGGGGCGCCCCCACAACTCGGAGGCTCCCCGCTAGAACACCTTAGACGCGCGGCTTTTCGCGCATCTCGAAGGTCTCGATGATGTCACCTTCGTTGATGTCGTTGTACGAGCCAAGGCCGATACCACACTCGAAGTCCGTGCGGACCTCGGTGGCGTCGTCCTTGAAGCGCTTGAGCGTCTCAACGGTGAGGTTGTCGCCGATGACCTTGCCATCGCGGCTGACGCGTGCCTTCGTGTTACGGCGGATGATGCCTGAGCGCACGATGGAACCGGCGATGTTTCCGAACTTGGAAGAACGGAAGACTTCGCGGACCTCGGCGGTACCGAGCTGGACTTCCTCGTACTCCGGCTTGAGCATGCCCTTGAGGGCCAGCTCGATGTCATCGATTGCCGAGTAGATGACGGAGTAGAAGCGCATGTCCACGCCTTCGCGATCGGCAAGGTCGGCCACGCGCTCGGCGGGCTTGACGTTGAAGCCGATGATGATGGCGTTGTCCACCGTGGCGAGGTTGACGTCGTTCTGCGTGATGGCACCCACACCGCGGTGGATGACGCGCAGTTGAACGTCTTCGTCGCCGACATCGATCTTGAGCAGTGCGTCTTCGAGGGCTTCAACGGCACCGGAAACGTCACCCTTGAGGATGAGGTTGAGGGTGTCGATCTTGCCCGCCGCAACTGCCTGGTCGAAGTCTTCCAGGCTGATGCGCTTGCGACGCTTGGCCAGTGCCGCGTTGCGGTCGGCTGCTTCACGCTTTTCAGCGATCTGGCGGGCCGTACGCTCGTCAGAGGTCACCAGGAAGGTGTCACCTGCACGCGGAACGTTGGACAGACCCAGGACCTGGACCGGACGGGACGGAAGCGCGACGTCGAGGGCGTTGCCGTCTTCGTCGAACATGGCACGGACGCGGCCGTGGGCCGTGCCGGCCACGATCGTGTCGCCAACGGCCAAGGTACCGGACTGGACCAGGACGGTGGCCACGGAACCGCGGCCCTTGTCCAGGTTCGCTTCGATGGCAATGCCTCGAGCGTCCTTGTCCGGGTTGGCGCGCAGGTCCAAAGCGGCGTCTGCGGTCAGCAGGACGGCGTCGATCAGTTCGTCGATGTTGATGTTCTGGCGGGCAGAAACCTCAACGAACATGGTGTCGCCACCGTATTCTTCGGGAACCAGACCGTACTCAGTGAGCTGGCCCTTGACCTTGTCCGGGTTCGCACCTTCCTTGTCGATCTTGTTGACCGCGACGACGATCGGTACGTTGGCCGCTTGTGCGTGGTTGAGTGCTTCCACCGTCTGCGGCATGACGCCGTCGTCGGCTGCGACAACCAGGATGGCGATGTCGGTGACCTTGGCACCACGTGCACGCATGGCGGTGAACGCCTCGTGACCGGGGGTGTCAATGAAGGTGATGTCGCGCGGAGTGCCCTCGTGGATATGGCTGATCTGGTAGGCACCGATGTGCTGCGTGATGCCGCCGTGTTCGCCGGCAACCACGTTGGTCTTCCGGATGGCGTCGAGCAGTCGGGTCTTACCGTGGTCAACGTGACCCATGACGGTGACAACCGGGGGACGAGGTTCGAGGACGTCGTCGCCTTCGGCTTCCAGTTCGGCGTCGAGGTCGATGTCGAAGGAGTCGAGGAGCTCGCGCTCTTCGTCTTCCGGCGAAACTACCTGGATCTTGTAGCCAAGTTCAACACCCAGCAGGCCGAAGGTGTCTTCGTCCAGGGACTGCGTGGCCGTTGCCATTTCACCGAGGTGGAACAGTACGGTCACCAGTGCGGCGGGGTTCGCCTCGATCTTGTCGGCGAAGTCCGTAATGGACGAGCCACGACGGAGCCGGACTACGGTGTTGCCGTCGCCGCGGGGTACGGATACGCCGCCCAGCGACGGAGCACTCATCTGCTCCAGTTCCTGACGCTTTGCACGCTTCGACTTGCGCTGCTTGCCGCGTCCTGCGCCACCCTTACCGAAGGCACCTTGGGTACCGCCGCGTCCGCGGCCACCCTTGCCGAAGCCACCGCCGGCGGGAGCTCCGCCACCGGTGCCTGCGCCAGGAGCGCCACCCGGACGGCCGGGGCCGCCGCCACCGGGACGGCCAGCGCCACCCGGACGGCCTGCGCCACCGGGAGCGGGACGCTCGGTGCGGTTGGGCATCATGCCCGGGGTAGGACGGTTTCCTGCGGGGCCACCTGCGGGACGCGGAGCGCCCGGACGGGGAGCACCGGGGCGCGGAGCACCCGGACGCGGACCACCGGAACCGGCTGCGGGGCGGGGACCGCCTGCGCCGGCCGCGGGACGCGGACCGCCGGGACGTTCGCCGTCAGTGCGGCCACCGGAACGGGGCATCCCCTGCGATGTTGCGAAGGGGTTGTTGCCCGGACGGGGAGGACGCTCGCCGTCGCCACGGCCGCGGGGCATGCCCTGCGAGGTCGCGAACGGGTTGTTGCCCGGACGGGGGCCGCCGGGCCGCGGTGCCTGGCTGCCCGGACGTGCCGGGGCAGGGGCTTCGGCCTTGGGTGCCGGACGGGCACCCGGCTTTGCGGAAATAGGACTTGCTGCAGCTGCGGGAGCCGCAGGTGCCGCCGGGGCGGGGGACTCAGCCTTGGGGGCGGGAACCGGAGCCTTGGGCGCAGCGGGGCCCGGAGCCGGGCGGGATGCTGCGGGTGCGGCAGGTGCCGCGGGGGCTGCAACGCGAGGTGCTGCCGGGGCAGCGGCCTTTGCAGCGCCGGCACCCGGGTAGGCGTCGCGAAGCTTCTTCACGACCGGTGCCTCAATTGTTGAAGAGGCGGAGCGAACGAATTCGCCCAATTCCTGCAGTTTCGTCACTGCATCTTTGGAAGTAATACCGAGCTCTTTGGCGAGCTCATGTACGCGGACCTTGGCCACATTTCTCCTGTCTCGGTCCGCACCGAGCCAGGCACGAACCGTCTAATTCTTACTGCGGGCCCCTGCCGCGAACGCGGCGGATAGGCCCTGTGCAGAGCGCAACAAAGTTGTCATCGTTGCGCACTCATCGCTGGGAACTCATCGGGTTTCCATCAGTTTTCTGACCCGCTTTCAGGTTTGGACGGTTTCCTGCTTTCACGTCAGTGTCCGCAGGGGGTATGACTGCCGCCAGGTAGCTTTCGACGGCGGTGACTTCACTTGCGCCCGCGAGGGCCCTTGCGAAAGCACGCCGTTTGCTTGCCAGCGTCAGGCATGTGGTGCTGGGGTGCAGCCACGCACCCCGGCCAGCCATCCGGCGTCGTTCATCCACCAGGACGACGGGTGACCCGCCGCCTTCGGCGACAAGCCGGATCAACTCGCTCCGCTTGCCTTGTTTCCGGCATCCGATGCAGGTGCGCACAGGCTGGTGCCTGGTGTGAAGCAGTTCAGTCACTGGGTGTATCAACCTGCCTCAGTGTCTTTACCTGTCTTCTGCGGTTCTGCTTTGCTCGGCGCCCGCCCTTGCCTTGCCGGGATTATTGCCCCGTAAGTCGCGAGCACGCCAAAGCGCACGGATACCGGGCATAGGCCCGGTTCCATCTATTCTAAGCCCCCGAGGGCCCGGCCACCGAATCCACAGGTGCGCGGATCCGGGGCTGCGCGCCAGGTGGTCTGTTTAGTTGCCCTTGGCCGGAGCGGCGTCAGAGACGATGTCGATCCGCCAGCCGGTCAGCTTGGCTGCGAGCCGGGCGTTCTGGCCTTCCTTGCCGATGGCGAGGGACAGCTGGTAGTCGGGAACAACCACCCGGGCGGAGCGCGTGGCTTCGTCGGTGATAGTGACGGAATTCACGCGCGACGGCGACAGGGAGTTGGCGATGAAGGTCGCCGGGTCTTCGCTGAAGTCGACGATGTCGATCTTTTCGTCGTTGAGTTCGGTCATGACTGCGCGGACGCGGGAGCCCATTTCACCAATGCAAGCACCCTTGGCGTTGATGCCGGGGGTGTTGGCTTTGACGGCCATCTTGGTCCGGTGTCCGGCTTCGCGAGCCAGTGCCACGATCTCGACCGAACGGTCCGCGATCTCCGGGACCTCCAGCTCGAAAAGCTTCCGGACGAGGCCCGGGTGTGAGCGCGACAGCGTGATGGAGGGTCCCTTGGCGCCGCGGTGGACGTCCACCACGAACGCACGCAGGCGGTTGCCGTGGGTGTACTTCTCCCCCGGAACCTGCTCGGGCGGCGGCAGCAGCGCTTCCACGGAACCGAGGTTCACCTGGATCATGTGCGGGTTGTTGCCCTGCTGGATCAGGCCGGCGACGAGTTCGCCTTCACGGCCCTTGAATTCGCCGAGGACGTTGTCGTCCTCGACGTCGCGCAGGCGCTGCAGGATGATCTGCCGTGCGGTGCTCGCCGCAATGCGGCCGAATCCCGCAGGGGTGTCCTCGAACTCGCCGATGGCTTCGCCGTCGTCGTCGATTTCCGTGGCCCAAATGGTCACGTGCCCGCTCTTGCGGTCCAGCTCTGCACGGGCCTTTTCGAAAGCGCCCGGCGTCTTGTGGTAAGCCACCAGGAGCGCCTGCTCGATGGTGGGAATCAGGAGGTCCAGCGGGATTTCACGCTCACGCTCCAGGAGTCTCAGCGCACTCATGTCAATATCCATTAGGCCTCCTCGGAAGGTCCGTTGTACTCGTCTTCCAGCACGGCCTCGTTGAGGTGGCTGAACTCTATCTCGACTTTTCCTTGGCGGATCCTGTCGAAAGGAATTTTCACGGGTTCGCCCTGCTTGGGCTTCATGCCCTTCTTGACCTCTTGCTCGGGAACCAGGGTGACGCCGTCGTCGTCGACGGACTGGATACGCCCGGTCAGGTTCTCTCCATGGATCACGTTGACCTTGACCATGCGTCCGCGGGCCCGATGCCAGTGGCGGGGCTCCGTCAGGGGCCGGCCGACGCCGGGCGAGGAGACCTCGAGGTCGTAGGGGCGGCCGTCGGTGCGGGGATCGTTGTCCAGGATGTCCGAAAGGGCCCTGGAGATTTCCGCGATGACGTCAAGGCTGACGCCGCCGGTTTCCTCCTGGGGCAGGTCGATGACCACGTGGACTACCCGGTGCGAACCGGCAACCTGGATGGCAACATCCTCAAGATAGAGCCGGCTCGCCAGGACGGCAGGCGCCAGAAGCGCCTTCAGCCTGCTCTCCTCGGGGTTGCGGACCTCGTGTTGCGCTGGACTCGTCGGATCCGTTCCAGCCTGGTCTGTTGAAGTCGTGGCTTCCGAATGACTCACTGGCCAGCCGCCTCCCGATAGATGATGTTGTGACTACTAGCTTAACGACATTTACGGCGGCGTGGTGCACGGGGACTCCTTGCGGGGAGGCAAGTTGTCCGCGGGCGTGACACCATAGTCTGTTGTGAACCACGAGACTGTTGAGAAACCACGGAGCCATGGCTGGATGAGGACCCTCCTGCTGGCTTTCCTCGCAGTCCTCGTTCTAGGAGTCGGCGCCGTGCTTGTCCCGCGGGACGCCCCAAGGCCCCCAGCGGTGCCGTTTTCCGAAACTGCCCGTTCCGAAGCGCTCTCTTCGACCGAGACGCTTCTGGGGAGCGTATCGCTCCTGGAGAGCACGGACACTGTGATGTTGCTGACAAGCCAAGCGCAAGCGCTGCTGCAACCTTCCGGCTCTTCGGCATCGAATACCTCCACGGCTTCCCCAAGCCCCGGTGCCACCCAGGAGCGCCCAACGCGGGCCGGCTTTGTCTCCTCGCTCGCCTCGAGCGCTTCCCGTCGCTTGGCGGACGCCGCGAACGCCGACGGCGGCATGGCACGGTTGCTAGCCGTGGTCGGGACCGCCCAGCTGCTTGAGTCATCGCGGCTGGCCGCAACCTGGGGCTTGCCGCTACCGGCGTCCCCGGCCGGGGCGAGTACCGCCCCGACACCGCCGCCCAGCTGCACTGCCTCGCCGGCCACGTCAACGGCACCGACACTCGGAGCGGCGCCCACCAAGGCCGATCTGCCCGCAGCCCTTGCCGCCGTCGTCAGCTCCGAACAGGAGGCGATCTATGCCTACCAAGTGGCCCTGACCAAGCTGGACGCGAAGGCATCGGCGACGGCAGCCACCTGGTTGGCGCGCCATCAGGAGCTGCTCCGGGGAGCGGAGGCCCAGGGCCGGCTGCACTGCATCGCGACACCGCCGCGGGAGGCCGGCTATCGCCTCCCTGCCACTTTCGCCGCCAAACCCGCACTCGCGCTGGGAAGCATGGAAGCCAGCTCGTTGACTGCCTATGCCGACCTCGTGGCATTGTCAGAGGGCGAGACACGCCAATGGGCTATCGACGGGCTTGTCGACGCCGCCAAACGCAGCCAGGCCTGGGGAACTCCGGTTGGCCCGTTCGCCGGACTGTCGATCGACAACTCGGCACTCCCCCCGCTGCCGAGCGGCACTCCGGCTCCATAGGAAAGCCTTTCTTTGCTGGCGGCAGCAGTCTTCAGGTGCTTGGCTTGTACCATGGCTTCCATCGAAACTGCAGCCCTGCATGAGAACGAACCACACGCCAACGACCTCGCCCACCGGCTCAACTGGCTTCGGGCAGGTGTCCTTGGCGCCAACGACGGAATCGTCTCCGTCGCCGCCATCGTGGTGGGCGTCGCCGGCGCCACGACGAACACCGGCGCCATCCTCACTGCTGGAGCGGCCGGACTCGTGGGTGGCGCGGTGTCCATGGCACTCGGCGAGTACGTATCCGTCAGCAGCCAGAGCGACAGCCAAAAGGCGCTCATCGAGAAGGAACGCCGGGAACTCGCCGAGGAACCCGAAGAAGAGCTGGCCGAATTAACTGCAATCTACGAGGCCAAGGGCCTGCGGCCTGAAACCGCGCGGAAAGTCGCTGCGGAGTTGACGGAGTACGACGCCCTGGCCGCTCACCTTTCGGCCGAATTGAACATCGACCAGGACGACATCGTCAGCCCGTGGCATGCGGCCTTCGCGTCCGCCATTGCCTTCACCCTCGGCGCGGTGCTGCCCATGCTCGCGATTCTGCTCCCGCCCCCGGGGCTGCGTGTACCGCTGACCTTCATTTCCGTGCTGCTCGCGCTCGCAATCACCGGAGCCATAGGAGCATGGATCGGCGGCAGCTCGAAGACCCGCGCCGCCGTGCGCGTCGTCATCGGCGGAGCCCTTGCGCTTGCCGCGACGTACTTCATCGGAAGCCTCTTGGGCTCCTCCGGAGTGGTCTGAACCGCTCCCGGACCGGCTTGGGTAGGCTGACAGTGATGACTACCTTCGTTTCCATCCCTGGCGACCTCCAGGCACGCTACTCCCGCACAGCGGAGGGGCGGGCGTGGCTCTCAGGGCTGCCCGGGCTGATCGATGCCAGCCTGGAACGCTGGAAGCTTTCGGTTGACCTGGAGCCCGGCGCGGAACCATGGAACGGCCACGGCGGCATCGTCATTCCGGTCCTCTACAACGGCGGCCGTTCGGTGCTCAAGATAGCGTTCCCGCACGAGGAAGCCCTCGTTGAACGGCATGCGCTGGCCCTCTGGGGCGGTACCGGGGCCGTAAAGCTGCTCGACGCCGATGCCGCCTCCTGCGCGATGCTCCTGGAGCGGCTCGACTCCGTCAGCTGGCTGCAGGGCGCCCCGATGGAAGAAGCCCGCGACGTCTGGGGATCGCTCGTGAAGGAACTCAGCATCGAACCGGACGAGCGGCCCGAATGGAAAGAGTTCGAGCACATCGCGGCCCGTGCCGAGCGCTGGAGCGATGAGTTACCGGCCGACTGGGAGCAACTTGGCCAGCCCTTCCCCCGGTGGCTCCTCGAAGCCGCGTTGGAGGTGTGCCAGACCCGGGGCGCTGTTGGGCGCCGGGCGGGCAGGGACGTCCTGGTGCATTGCGACCTGCACTTCATGAACATCCTCCCGCATCTCAATGGCGCTGCGTCCATCGGAGAACGCGCATACGTGGCGATCGATCCGCAACCGAAGATCGGAGAGGCGGAATTCGCCGTCGCACCGATCTTGTGGAACCGTATCCGCGACCTCTCCACGACGGCTCCGGAAGTTGCCCTTCTGGAGCGCTGCGCGGATTTCAGCAGCGCGGCCGGCTTGGACGGCGAAGCGGCCCGGGAATGGAGCCTGGTCCGCGAGGTCGAAAACGCCCTGTGGTATGCCGGGAAACCGCGGCATGAGGGCGATCTGGCACGCTCGTTGTGGGTGGCCAGCACCCTCGCAGGACGGCCCCTGGACGGGCTGCCCGCCGCGCACGATCTGCCCGAACCGGGACTGGCAGCATCGAACTAGCTTTGGGGCGCCGAGCCGTCCGGACGCCCGGCCTAGCCGGTGGCCTCCAGCGCATCTTTGATCGCCTGCACCGCGATATCCAGGTCGGCCGAATCCGTTGACCAGTTGGTCACCGAAACACGCAGGATATCCCTGCCCTGCCAGCGCGAACCGGACATCCAGACCCTCCCGTCGGCCATAATGAAGTCCGTCACGGCCCGGGTCCTCTCGTCTGAACCGAAGGCGAGGGACAACTGCGTGAACACCACATCGTTGAGGACTTCCACGCCAGGCACTTCGGCGAGCCGCCGGGCCAGTTCCGCGGCACACTCCGCACGTCCCGCGACAAGCTCCCGCACGCCATCGGCGCCCAGGGAACGCAAGGCCGCCCACACCGGCACTCCCCTGGCGCGGCGGGACAACTCGGGCACTTTCTCCATGGGGTCGCCGGGGCCGTGGTCGTCCTGCATGAGGTATTCGGCGTGCATGCCGACGGCGGACCGCAGGGCAACGACGTCACGTACCACCACGATTCCGGCGTCGTACGGCACGTTGAGGGTCTTGTGGGCATCGGTTCCCCACGAATCGGCCAACTCGACGCCCTCGACCAGATGACGCAGTCCCGGCACCGCCGCCGCCCATAAGCCGAAAGCCCCGTCAACGTGGACCCACGCGCCGTGATCCTTCGCAGCCGGAATCGCCTCGAGGAAAGGATCGAAGGCTCCGGAATGCAGGTTCCCGGCCTGGAGACACACGATTGCCGGACCGGAACCGGATTCCAACGCGGCCCGCAGCGCGGCTGGATCGATCCTGCCTTGATGGTCCGCTGCGACAACTTCGGGTGCGCCGAAGCCCAGGAAGCGCAGTGCCATGTCCAGGCTCTCGTGCCGCTCGGCTCCGACCAGGACACGCAGTTTCGGGGCGCCTTGGAGTCCCCCGGCGTTGACATCCCACCCGACTTTGGACAGTTGGCGCCATCGGGCCGCCGCGAGTGCCGTGAAGTTGGCCATGCTGGCGCCCGTCGCGAATCCGACGTCGGAGCCAACAGGCAGGCCGAGCAACTCAAGGAGCCATCGCCCGGCGGCCTCTTCGATCCCGGCAGTGGCGGGTGTGGCGAAACGCAGCCCGGAGTTCTGGTCCCATGCGGAAACCATCCAGTCCGCGGCCATCCCGGCCGGCACCGTACCGCCGATGACCCAACCGAAGAAGCGCCCCGATTGCATCGCCATCAGCCCGGGCTCGGCGTGTTCGGCGAGGAAATCTATGACCAAGACCGGGTCCAGTCCGCTGGCCGGCAACGGTCCGCCGAAGACCGCCGTGATGTCATCCGCCGCGGTATTTGGCCGTATCGGCCGCCCAGGCAAGGCCCTCAACCACTCCCGGGTGTGTTCCCACGCACGTTCGAGTGCCCGTTCATAGTCGCCGGAATCGACCCACATGAGTGCATGCTACGCCCGCCGGATCGCTCCGGCCATCGCTGGCGGCAACCGGAACACTACTTGGCGAAGTAGTCGTTCCAGACGTCTATGCCGAGTTTGATGATCAACGCGCCGACGACGATCAGGAACACGATCCGTACAAAGCCACTGCCTTGTTTCACTGCGGTCCGCGCGCCCAGGTAGCCGCCTGCCATGTTGGACAGGCCCAGCACGGCGCCAACGCCCCAGAGCAGCGATCCGTGCGGCAGGAAGAAGAACAGGGCACCGGCGTTCGTGGCCATGTTGACGATTTTCGCCTTGGCGCTGGCCTCCAGGAAGGCATAGCCCATGGCGGAGACGAGGGCGATCACCAGGAACGAACCTGTTCCGGGACCAATCAGGCCGTCGTAGAACCCGATCACGGCACCTATGGCGCAGGCCACCACGTAGTGCGTGTGGCCGTCGTGACGCAGGGCGGTCAGCTCGCCCGCATTGGGCCTCAGCGCGGTGAAGAGCGCGACGGCGATCAGCGCCACCACGATGATGGGTTTGAACACGCTCGCGGGAAGGTTGGCGGCCAGGACGGCTCCGCCGAAACTGCCCGCGAGGGCAATCACCGCCATCGGTATGGCCGTCTTGAGATCAGGACCAACCCGGCGGTAGTAAGTGACAGCGCTGGTTGTCGTCCCGAAGATGGAGCCCATTTTGTTGGTGGCCAGCGCCTGGACCGGGGTGATCCCCGGAACCAGGAGCAAGGCAGGGAGCTGGATCAGTCCCCCGCCACCCACCACGGCATCAATCCAGCCGGCCGCGAATCCAGCCACCACGATCATGATGAGCGTGGTGAGCTGGACCGACTCGAAGCCGGAGATCACTTCTGGCGTACGGCGTTGACCACGTAGTCGGCAGCCTTCTCGACTGCCACGTTTTCGGCCTCACCGGTGCGACGGTCCTTGATCTCGACAACACCGTCTACCAAGCCACGGCCGACCGCCACGATGGTGGGGACGCCCACGAGCTCGGCGTCACCGAACTTCACGCCCGGGGAAACTTTGGGGCGGTCGTCGTAAATCACGTCGAGGCCGGCGGCCTCGAGTTCGGCGGAAAGCTTCTCGGCTGCCGCGAAGATTTCCTCGCCGCGTCCGACGGCGACCACGTGGACATCCGCGGGGGTCACGGAGCGCGGCCAGATCAAGCCACGGTCGTCGTTGTTGGCCTCGGCCAAGGCGGCCACGGCACGTGTCACGCCGACGCCGTACGAGCCCATGGTGACCACGACCTGCTTGCCGTTCTGGTCAAGGACCTTCAGGTCGAGGGCCTCGGCATACTTGCGGCCGAGCTGGAAGATGTGGCCCATTTCGATGCCGCGGGCAGTCTCCAAGGGACCGGAGCCATCCGGGGCTTCGTCTCCCGCGCGGACCTCGGTGCATTCAATGACGCCGTCCCAGGTGAAATCGCGCCCGGCTACGAGACCGAAGACGTGCTTGCCGTCTTCGTTCGCTCCGGTGACCCAGCTGGTGCCCGAGACAACCCGGGGGTCAACAAGGAAGAGCAACTTGGACGTGCCTTCGAGCCCGAGAACGGCCTCGCCGAGGACCAGTCCGGGGCCGATGTAGCCCTTGACGAGTTCCGGAATCTTCTTGAGGTCTTCCTCGTTGGCCGCTTCGAGCCCGATCTCCCCGGCAATGGGCAGGAATGAACCGACGTTGGCTTCGACGCGCTTGAGGTCCACCGCGCGGTCACCGGGAACGCCGATGACCACGATCTGACGCTCGCCAGTGGGCAGCGTGACGGCGAGGACCACATTCTTGAGGGTGTCGGCGGCAGTCCAGGCGCCGCCGTCGGAATCGCTGCGCGGGGCGAGCTGGTTGGCAGCGGTCACGAGGGTGTCGATCGTGGGCGTGTCCGGGGTGTCCAGGACGCGCGCGGGAGGCGCGGTGGTGAAGTCGATCTCGGCCGGGGCCACGGTGGTCACGGCTTCGACGTTGGCGGCGTAGCCGCCTGCCGAGCGCACGAAGGTGTCCTCGCCGATCTCGGTGGGGTACAGGAATTCCTCGCTCTTGGATCCGCCCATGGCGCCTGCCGTGGCGGCAACGGGGATGACCTCAAGGCCAAGGCGCTCGAAGATTTTCAGGTACGCGGCGCGGTGGGCCGCGTAGCTCGCGTCCAGGCCGGCGTCGTCGACGTCGAACGAGTAGGAGTCCTTCATGATGAATTCGCGGCCGCGGAGGAGGCCTGCCCGGGGGCGTGCTTCGTCGCGGTACTTGTTCTGGATCTGGTAAAGGCTCAGGGGCAGGTCCTTGTACGAGGAGTACAGGTCCTTGACCAGAAGGGTGAACATTTCCTCGTGCGTGGGGGCGAGAAGGTAATCGGCACCCTTGCGGTCCTGGAGGCGGAACAGCCCCTCGCCGTATTCGGTCCAGCGGTTGGTGGCCTCGTAGGGTTCCCGGGGCAGCAGCGCCGGGAAATGGACTTCCTGGGCGCCGATGGCGGCCATTTCCTCGCGGATGATCTGCTCGACCTTGCGCAGGACGCTCAATCCCAAAGGCAGCCAGGTGTAGATGCCCGGCGCGGCACGGCGGATGTAGCCCGCGCGGACCAGGAGTCTGTGGCTTGCGACTTCGGCGTCGACGGGATCTTCACGCAAGGTGCGCAGGAACAGCTGGGAGAGGCGAAGGACCACGGGTCAGAATCCGTTTCTATGGCAAGAGCTGGCAAAAACTACTGTGTACCAATCTACCGGCTTGCGGCCGGGGAACCTGCCGGGGCCCATCCCCCGGGTTCCTCCCGAGGGCGGCACCCCACCAAACGAAGATGAGCCACGCCATGGTGCGAGGAAGCCCCTGGCCGCTGGACGGCTGGTCATCCTGCCATGGCGTGGCTCAGCGGCTGGTCGGCCGCGGGCGTTGTCTCCGTGGCTTAGTCGGACGTGCCGAATGCCTTCGAAAGATCAACGCTTACAGTCATTTGTCGGTGTTTCCTCCCTGAAACCGCCCGCGCCCCAACGACACGGCTGGTTCTGAATCTATGTGATGGGGGACACTTTTTTCAAGGGCTTGGACTTATCAATATTTGTTGACGCACGTCGGCCTAAAAATGTCAGACCCCCGTGACAGGGTTTATTTCATGGAAGCCCTCGAGGAACGTGCAGCGGACACCGCGGCCGGAGCGAGCGCGCCCGGCTTCAGTGCTGCCGCCCTCCTTCAGGGCCGCAGGCTTCGCAGTGTTCCCGCCGCGGGCACCTTTGCTGCCTCCGGCGCCCGCTTCCGGTCTCCAAGGCCCGCGCCCGACGGCGGTGCTGCCGCGGACGTGCGGCGGTGCCTGGGCCTGCTGGACTCGGCCATGTCCACCACCCCTGACGACCTCGCCGCCACGACCTTCCCCGAAGCAGCCGATTTCGCCGGGATCGTGGAGGATCTCTCCCGCCAGGTCGAATACCTCCAGCTGCTCGCCGCTGCAGCAGTGGACAAAACCCGGAGCGAGGCAATCATCGCCGCGGGAACCACCAGCCGAACGGCGGGCTGGACCACCGGCTGGGGAACCGACACCGGCACAACCGCGGCAGGCACCACGCCGACAACTGCGGCGGCGGATACCCAGCCCGCGGCTGCGGCGGGTTCCTTCCCGGCCGCGGCGGCCACGGGCACCGGCTCCCCGGCCGATGACGGATGCCGGAACACCGCCGAGTACCTCAGGACCCGGCTGCGGATCAGCGTCAGCGAAGCCCGCCGCCGGCTCGCCCTGGCCGCAACCGTGCTCCCCCGCACCGGCCTGCCCGGCCACACCATGCCCGCCAAACACGAAGAAACCGCCGCCGCCCTGGCCACCGGAACCATCTCTTCCCACGCCGGAACCATCATCACCACCGCACTGGAACGCGTCCGGCATATTCCCGACACGGACGCCCTGGCCAGGATGGAGCACAGCCTCAACCGCACCGCCATCGACAACGACCAGGACTTCCTCACCCGCATCGCCCGCCGCTGGGTCGACGCCATCGACCAGGACGGCACCGAACCCAGCGAAGAAGAAAACCGCCACCGCCAAGGCGCCTTCCTCCGCTGCCCCCACCGCGGCCTCCACCACGTCGAAATCTTCGCCACACCCGAGCAATACGAGCACCTCCTCACCGTCATGAACACCGCCACCAACCCCCGCACCACCACCTCGGACAACGCCGGGCCCGGCGACGGTGACCCCAGCGCCCCCCGAGGCGGATCACCAAGACGGCTTGGACCGGCGCACCCGCGCCCAACGCCTCCTCGACGGCCTCGTCGGCGCCTGCAAAACAGCCCTCGCCGCCGCGACCCTGCCCGCCACGGGCGGACTCCGCCCCCAGGTCATGGTCACCATCAACTACCGGGACCTCCTGAACCGCCTCGAAACGCGTACCGCCCAAGACCCCCGCGGCACACAGCCCGGCAGCGGAACCTTCACCCACACCGGCCCGATATCCCCCGCCATCATCCGCAAAATCGCCTGCGACGCCGACATCATCCCGGTCCTGCTCGGCAGCAACAGCCGCGTCCTGGACATCGGCCGCACCACCCGCATCTTCCCGCCCCACACATCGATCCCAAGCAAAAACCCCGGCAAAACCACCACCACAAAACATGACGCCGTACGCGGATATCCGGCCAAACCATCAGCGGAGGTCGGTAGTTGACGCGCCCCTGTGTCGGACTTACCTTTTATTCATCATCTGATGAATAAAATATCCCCGGAGGCGACGATGTCCCACAGTGCATCAGGAAGTACCACCCCGGGCATGCCCCCGGCGGTCACAGCGGAGGCCCTGCATGTCACGCGCGGCCACAAGAAGATCCTGCGCGGCTTGGACTTCGCCATAGAGCCCGGGCGCATCACCGGCCTATTAGGACCCTCCGGGAGCGGCAAGACAACCCTCATGCGCTGCATCGTGGGAGTCCAGCGACTTACAGCCGGCAGCGTGGATGTATTGGGCCGTCCTGCGGGCACGCCGTCATTGCGGCACGACGTCGGATACGTCACCCAGGCGCCGAGCGTCTACACGGACCTGAGCGTCGAGGCGAACGTCAGGTATTTCGGAGCCATGCACGGCGTCTCGGCGGCCGACACTGCGGAGGCGATTGCCGCCGTCGGGCTCGAATCACTGGCACGGCGGAAGACAGCAGACCTTTCCGGTGGTGAATTCAGCCGGGTTTCGCTGGCCTGCGCGCTCGTCTCGCATCCGAAGCTGCTGGTCCTCGACGAACCGACGGTTGGCTTGGATCCGGTACTGCGCGCCGAGCTGTGGGAACGGTTCGCCGCGATGGCCGAATCGGGCACCACCTTGCTGGTGTCCAGCCACGTCATGGAAGAGGCCTCGCACTGTTCCTCGTTGCTCCTGCTCCGCGACGGCTTGCTGCTGGCGCAGCTCAGTCCGGCGGAACTCAGCGAACGGGGACACAGCAACGATCTGGAACAGGCCTTCCTGCACATCATCCAGGAAACGAGCGCCACCTCGAACCGCCGGGGTGCCAATGAAAGCCAGGTGGCGTCATGAATCCACGGATGATGTTTGCCACCACCAGGCGGGTCTTGGAACAACTGCGTCACGACCACCGCAGCGTCGCGCTCATCATGGTGGTTCCCGCCCTACTGCTCACTGGCGTCTACTATCTCTTCGAGAACGAAACCCTGCCTCCCGGATTCCCCCGGACCTTTGACCGTGTGGGACTCATGATGCTGGCCATTTTCCCGTTTGTCGTGATGTTCCTGGTCACGTCGATCACGATGTTGCGCGAAAGGACGTCGGGGACGTTGGAACGGCTCCTCACGACCCCCATCCACAAAGCCGATCTCCTGTTCGGCTACGCGTTGGCGTTCTCCATCATGGCTGCCCTGCAATCCCTTGTGGCAACGGCCGTGGCCTACTGGATCTTCAATCTGGATATCAGGGGCGGTCCTGGCTACGTCGTGATGATCGCCGTCATCAACGCAGTGCTGGGTGTCGCGCTTGGCCTCTTGTGCTCAGCCTTTGCGCGGACCGAATTCCAGGCGGTGCAGTTCATGCCGGTAGTGGTGATACCGCAGATCCTGTTGTGCGGACTCTTCGTGGCCCGGGACCACATGAACAGCCTCCTGGAGAGCATCTCCAACGTGCTGCCACTGACGTTTTCGGTCGATGCGCTCCAGCAGATCGCCGACAACACCGAGGCGACGCAGGCCATGTGGCAGGATGCCGGGGTCATGGCGGCGATCGTTGTGGGAGTCTTGGTCCTGGCCTCATTCACCCTCCGACGGCGGACCTCATGAGCGGCGCCTTGCCTCCCGTGCGGCGGGGACGCCGCAGCGGCGGAAGCGACTCCCGCGAACTGATCCTGGCCACAGCGCGCAAGCTCTTCGCCGAGCACGGTTTCGACGGCACGAGCCTGCGGCAAGTGGCCCGCGAAGCCGAAATGGACCCGGCCATGGTCCACCACTTCTTCAAGGGCAAGGACGAACTCTTCGCCCAGAGCATCGAACTCCCGGCGGATCCCGACGAGGTCCTTGCAGGCGTCGAATCGTTGGATCCGTCGCAACGCTCGGAGGCAATCGTCCGCGCTGTGTTGCGGCTGTGGGAAAGCCCGGCACAACACGGCCTTGTCGCGTTCGTCAGGTGCACGATCGGTTCCAAGGCCAAGACCGCCTTGCTACGCGAGATGGTGGCGAGGACGATCCTTTCCAGGATCACGGCGGGTCTTCCCGGCTCCCCCGAAGAAGCGAAAATGCGCGGCAACCTCGTTGCCACGCAAATGGTGGGGCTCATGCTGATGCGCTACGTGGTCCGGCTGGAACCCCTGGCTTCAGCATCCCAGGAGGAAGTAGTCCGGCTCGTGGCACCGAACGTCCAGCACTACCTCACCGGCGAGCTCACTCCCCCAACTGACTCGCATTTGTTGTCGCTATGAGCCCTCAAAACGACAACTACTGCGAGTCAGTTGGGTCGGTCAGTACAGAACCGTGGCGAAGGTTCCGAGGCGTTGGAAACCGACCCGCTCGTACGTGGCGCGCGCCCGGGTGTTGTATTCGTTGACGTAGAGGCTCGTGATCGGGGCGAACTGTTGGGCGAGGACAACCACTCCCGCCATGTACCCGGCGCTGAGTCCTTGGCCGCGGAACTCGGGGTTCATCCAGACGCCCTGGACCTGGGTGGCCTGCGCCGTGACCGCCCCGAGTTCGGCTTTGAACTTGACGGTCCCGCCGGCGTCGATGTGCACCAAGGAATGGCCTTGCCGGATCAGTCCGGCCACCCTGCGGTTGTAGAAGTCCTCGCTCCCGAGAAAGGGCGAATAACCCACTTCCTCTTCGAACATGGCTGCGCAGGCGGGCAGGATCCGGTCGAAGTCCGCGATGTTTCCGAAGCCGAGCTGTGGATTGGGGTCGACGGCGGGTGGACCCGATATTGCCAGAAGCGGCTGGTCGGCACGCACCTCGTGGGCGAAATGCCCCAATTGCTCCAAGCGGGAATGGAGCGCCAGCACGGTCTGGGCGGGCCCGAAGATCGAGGCGTAGCGGCGTCCGGCCCTGTGTGCAACGGCCGCAACGCGGGAAGCCAGTTCGGGGTCCAGCTGCACCGGAACCAAGTTGGCGCCGGCCCAGCAGGCACCCACCAAGGCGTCGCCGTCGAACACTCCGAAGACGCTCGCTCCGCCGGAAGTGGGTGCGGCGCTCCCCGACGAATCGAGGTGCGCCAGAATGAAGACGTTCGCCACCGGGTCTTCCATCGCGAGCACGCGAAGGGCCCGGGTGTCGGCAGCGCCGAGCACCCGGACCGAAATCCCATCGGCACCAGTCTCGTTACGAGACGCTAACCACGGGGCTACCCTTGACAGCATCTTCGCCATCGGCCTCCCCCATCTCTTCGGCGATACGCATGGCCTCTTCGATCAGTGTCTCAACAATCTGGCTCTCGGGGACAGTCTTAATGACTTCGCCCTTCACGAAGATCTGGCCTTTGCCGTTTCCGGAGGCCACACCGAGATCGGCTTCACGTGCCTCACCCGGGCCGTTCACCACGCAACCCATGACGGCGACGCGCAGCGGAATCTCCATTCCTTCGAGCCCGGCCGTGACCTGCTCAGCGAGTGTGTAGACGTCCACCTGCGCGCGTCCGCAAGAAGGGCAGGAGACGATTTCGAGCTTGCGGGGGCGCAGGTTGAGGGACTGCAGGATCTGGTTGCCGACCTTGATTTCCTCAACAGGCGGCGCGGAAAGGGACACGCGGATGGTGTCGCCGATGCCCCGGGACAGCAGCGCTCCGAAGGCCGTCGCGGACTTGATGGTGCCCTGGAAGGCCGGTCCGGCCTCGGTCACGCCAAGGTGCAGGGGCCAGTCGCCTTTTTCGGCAAGCATCTCGTATGCCGCCACCATGATGACGGGGTCGTTGTGCTTGACGGAGATCTTGAAATCGTTGAAGCCGTGTTCCTCGAACAACGAGGCTTCCCACACGGCCGACTCGACGAGGGCTTCCGGGGTGGCCTTGCCGTACTTCTTCAGGATGCCGGGCTCCAGGGAGCCGGCGTTGATGCCGATCCGGATGGACGTGCCGTGGTCCTTGGCGGCCTTGGCGATTTCCTTCACCTGGTCGTCGAACTTGCGGATGTTGCCCGGATTGACGCGCACAGCGGCGCAACCGGCTTCGATCGCGGCGAAGACGTACTTCGGCTGGAAGTGGATGTCCGCGATCACCGGAATCTGGGACTTGCGGGCGATGATCGGCAGCGCCTCGGCGTCATCCGCGGAAGGGCAAGCGACACGCACGATGTCACAGCCGGACGCCGTCAGCTCCGCGATTTGCTGCAGCGTGGCGTTGATGTCCGTAGTGGGGGTGGTGGTCATCGATTGCACGCTGATGGGCGAATCGGAGCCGACGCCGACCGAACCCACCTTGATCTGGCGGGTCTTGCGGCGGGGCGCGAGAACGGGGGGCGGGGCTGACGGCATTCCCAGGCTGACCGAGGTCACGTGGACTCCTTGGGTTGAAATGGGTGGATCGTAGGGCCGGGGTCAGGACCCCGGCCGGTCATGCTGCTAGGAAGCGTGGGCGGAGAGCATTCCGATAATGGGGTTCCACTCCGACGTCCGGATGCCTGCAATCCCCCGGACGGCGGCGAACGGATCCTCCTTCAGCGTGGCGTTCAGCTCGGACTCGTCGGCGGCCTCGAGCAGCAGCAGCGCACCCGCGCCGTCGGTGTAAGGGCCGCTCGCCAGTAGGGTTCCCTGCTCGGCGAGGCTGGCGAGCCAGGCACGGTGGGCAGGGCGGTTGGCGTCGCGCACCTCGGCGGACTCGGCGTCGTACACGTACTCAACAGCGAAAACAGTCATATGGATAGCCTATCCCCCCAGCCCAATCCGGGTCAGCCGAAGAGGTTGACGGGCTTGACGATGTCCGCGTAGATCAGCAAAGCGCTCATGGCCATAAGGACACTCGCCACGACGTAAGTAAGCGGCAAGAGCTTGGCGATGTCGAAGGCGCCTGGATCCGGTTTGCCGAAGAGCTTCGCGATTCGACGCCGTGCTCCTTCGTAGAGCGCGCCCGCCACGTGTCCGCCGTCGAGCGGCAAGAGCGGAACCAGGTTGAACACGGCGAGGGCGAAGTTCAGTCCGGCGAGGAGCCCCACGAGGGCGCTGACGCGCGATTGCAGCGGAACCTGATCCATGGCAGCCACTTCACCGGCTACCCGGCCGACGCCCACCACGCTGATGGGGCCATTGGGATCGCGCGGTTCGGAGCCGAAGGCCGCTTGCGCCACGCCGACCACCCTCGCAGGCAGGTTGAGGATGACTCCGGCGATCTGCTTGATGTTCTCGCCGGCCATCGGAAGAACGGTCGACGCCGGTTGGGGCACCATGGCGGTCTGCGCACCGATGCCCAGGAACCCGACTTCCTCGTACAACGGCTTGCCGTCCGCACCCTTGGCCTGCTGGCCGTTGTCGCCAATGACGGGGCGCCCAGAGAGCACGGGGGTAACTTGCGTGGTGACGCTCTTGCCGCCACGGTCCACCGTGATTTGCACGGCCTTGCCGGCGGATGCCCGGATCCAGCCGCTCATTTCAGCCCAGCTCGTCACCGGCTTGCCGTCAAAGCTGGTGACGACGTCGTTGGGCTGGAGCTTGGCCGCCGCGGCCGGGGTCAGTTGGCAGTTCGGCGAGTTCGGATCCACGGTCTCGCCTGCCTTGACCTGGCACTTGGACACCTCGGCGATCGTGGTGGTGGCCGTGGACACTCCGAAGCCCATGAGGAGCACCGCGGTCAGCACCAAGCCGATGAGGAGGTTCATGGCCGGCCCACCCAGCATGATGATGACCTTTTTCCAGACCGGCAGCCTGTAGAAGACCCTGTTCTCGTCCCCGGGGCCCACTTCCTCATGCGCCGCGGACCGGGCCTCGGTGGCGAGGGTCTGGAACATGCCGGTGCTCGACGGCCTGACGCTGCCATCTTCCTTGTTGGGCGGGTACATGCCGATCATGGCGACGTAGCCGCCCAGCGGAATGGCCTTGACGCCGTACTCGGTCTCGCCTTTCCGCGTGGACCACAGGGTGGGGCCGAACCCGATCATGTATTTCGTGACGCGCACCTTGAACAGCTTGGCGGGAAGCAAGTGCCCCACCTCGTGCAGCGCAATGGAGACGGCCACGCCGATAGCGACGAAGACGACTCCGAGAATGAACAGAATGACGGGATTCATGCCTTAAGTACTGCTTCCTAAAGGGTGCTGTTGGCTAAACGATCGTGGGTGCGCGTGCGTGCCCACCTCTCAGCATTCAACACAGAGTCAACCGTCAGCTCCAAGGATCCTGAATGTTCGCTGAGGACGGACTCCACGGTGTCCACGATCTCGGTGAAGCGGATCCTCCCGGCGTGGAAGGCTTCCACCGCTTCCTCGTTGGCCGCGTTGAAGACGGCCGGAAAGGTGCTCCCTTGCTTCGCGGCGTCCTTGGCCAGTTCCACGGCCGGGAAGGCCACCGAGTCAAGGGGCTCGAACGTCCAACTGGTGGCCTGGCTCCAGTCGCAGGCCTTGGCGGCGCGGGGCACGCGGTCCGGCCACCCGAGTCCAAGGGCAATGGGCAGCCGCATGTCAGGCGGAGAGGCCTGGGCAATGATGGAGCCGTCCACGAACTCCACCATCGAGTGCACCACGGATTGCGGGTGCACCACGACGTCGATCCTGTCCAAGGGAACATCGAAGAGCAGGTGCGCTTCGATGACCTCCAGGCCTTTGTTGACCAGGCTGGCCGAATTGGTGGTGACCATGGGGCCCATGTCCCACGTGGGGTGGGCGAGCGCCTCGGCCGGAGTGACGTCGCGGAGTTGCTCGCGGCTGAGGCCCCGGAAAGGTCCGCCGGAAGCCGTCAGGATGAGTTTCTCGACCTCTTTGTCGGTTCCCGCGCGGAGGCATTGGGCGATGGCGGAATGCTCGGAATCCACGGGCACGATCTGGCCGACGGCTGCCGCGGCCTTCACGAGTGCCCCGCCGACGATGAGGGATTCCTTGTTCGCCAACGCCAGGATGGCGCCGGACTTGAGGGCTGCCAGCGTCGGCGCCAGCCCGATGGACCCCGTGATGCCGTTGAGCACGACGTCCGCTTCGATCGCGGCAATCTTGGTGGACGCATCCGGTCCCGTAATGATCGCCGGATCATAGTTCTGGAGCCCGGCGGCGGAAGCGGCCTCGCTGATGAGTTTCTGGAGTTCGTGGGCGTCGCCGTAGGCGATGCCCACTGCTTGGGCTTTGGTGTGGACGGCCTGCTGCGCGATGAGTTCCAGGTTCCCGCCGCCCGCGCTCAGCGCCACGACCTCGAAGAGATGGGGGGCGGCGTCGACGACGTCAATCGCTTGAGTGCCGATGGAACCAGTGGACCCGAGGAGGATGATCTTGCGCGGCTGCATTGCTTAAGTATCCCGCACCCCAGGCGTAGCGTTGTTTTGTGGACTGGGTCTCGTGGTTCGAGGCGCCGGACTATGAATTCGCCCGGCAGGTGCTCCAGCGTGGCACGGCCGCGCTCTATTTCATCGCGTTCTTGTCCAGCCTCAACCAGTTTCCCGCGCTCCTTGGTGAACACGGGCTCCTGCCTGTCCCGAGGTACGTGGACGGCCACAGGGCTTTGCGCAGGCCCAGCCTGTTCCGCTGGAAGTATTCGGACACCTTGCTCCGCGCCGTGTGCGCCGCCGGCCTTGCCGTTTCCTTATCGCTCGTGGGCGGGCTGCCGCAGCTGGGCCCGCCGTGGCTTCCCCTGGCTGCGTTCCTGGCTTTGTGGCTGCTCTACATGTCCATTGTCAACGTCGGCCAGACCTTCTACGGCTTCGGCTGGGAGATGCTGCTGCTGGAAATGGGCTTCACTGTCGGCTTCCTCGGTTCGGAACAGACTCCCCCGCCCAGGACCATCCTCGTCCTACTTGTGTGGCTGCTGTTCAGGCTGGAATTCGGCGCGGGCATGATCAAGATCCATGGCGGAAGCGAGTGGCGTGATTTAACCGCCCTGTACTACCACCACGAGACGCAGCCCATGCCCGGACCGCTGAGCCGCCAGGCGCATCTCCTGCCCAAGCCACTTCACCGCATGGAGGTGCTCGGCAACCACTTCGCCCAGCTGGTGGTGCCGTTCTTCCTGTTCGCCCCGCAGCCACTGGCGACCATCGCCGCCGGAATTGTCGTCTTCACGCAGCTCTGGCTTGTGGGGAGCGGAAACTTCGCGTGGCTCAATTGGTCCGCGATCGTGCTTGCCTTCGCTGCGGTGAGTGACCCTGTCGCCCACGCTGTGATGCCTTTCATTCCGCAACGGACGAACACGGCCGCGGCGGTTCCGCAGACCCCGGTGTGGTGGCTCGCCGTCGTGCTCGCAGTGACGGCGCTCCTCCTGGTGCTCAGCTATTGGCCCGTCCGCAACCTGCTCTCGCGGGAACAGCTCATGAACGCCAGCTTCAACCGATGGCAGTTGGTCAACACCTACGGGGCGTTCGGCACGGTGACGCGGCACCGGGTGGAAATCGTGGTGGAAGGCACCCAGGCCGACGTCCCCGTCGATGAGGCCGATTGGCGCGAATACGGCTTCAAGGGCAAGCCCGGCGACGTCCGACGGCTGCCCCGTCAGTGGGCGCCGTACCACCTGCGCCTCGACTGGTTGATGTGGTTCCTGCCCTTGCGCACGGTGCACGAGGAGTGGTTCTACGCGTTCTTGGGCAAACTGCTCGACGCCGACCGGCCCACTTTGCGCTTGTTGCGCCAGGACCCGTTCGACGGCGCTCGGCCGCGTTGGGTGCGGGCCCGCAGCTTCCTGTACCGATTCGCCACACGGGCCGAGTTCCGCGAGACAGGTCAGCGCTGGATCCGGATGGAGCTCTACGACGTCATCGCCCCGTTGTCGCTGCCGAAGCAACGACGGCGCAGTCAATAGACCCAACTGGGCAACCCTTCAGGACTGCCGGGCCCTGAGCAGCGTGGATTCGGCGTGTTTCAGGATGGGACCATCCACCATTTTGCCTTTGTATTGGAACACACCGGTTCCAGCCGCGGCCGCAGCTTCAAGCAGTTCACGGGCTCCTGCAACGGCTTCCGGCGACGGTGCGTAGGCTTCGCGGACCACGGCGACCTGGTTCGGGTGGATGCAGGCCTTGGCACCGAATCCGCTGGCCACGGCGTCGGCGGATTCCGCAGCCAGGCCGGCAAGATCGGGAATGTCGACGTAGACCGAGTCGATGGCTTCCTTGCCTGCGGCTTTGGCGGCCAGCAGCACGGTAGAGCGGGAGTGCGTTGCGACGGCGCGGTAGCCGCCGTCGTCCTTGCGGCTCGAGGTGCCGCCCATGGAGGCGATCAGATCCTCGGCGCCCCACATGAGCCCGACGACGTTGGGAGCCTGTGCGATCTCTGCCGCGTGTACGATTCCTTTGGCCGTCTCGCACAGCGCGATGACGTGGTAACCCTCGAGTGCCTTCAGCTGTTCACCGGTCTCGGCCTTGGCCAGCATGACGGTGCGGTAAGGGGTGTGCGCGAGGCAGTGCAGGTCCTTTTCGAAGTCAGGAGTGCCCACTGGATTGACGCGGACGATCGTGCGGCTGGGGTCGAGCTCGGCGGTCTCCCCGCCGGAGCCGAGCTGGGCGAGGATGGCGCCCCGGGCCCGCTTCTTGTCTGCGGGCGCGACGGCGTCCTCGAGGTCCAGGATGACGGCGTCGGAACGCTCGGCGGCCTTTTGGAACCGTTCCGGGCGGTCGGCGGGGCAGAAAAGCAAAGCGGGGCCCATGGTGAAGGTCATGTATTGATTGTCCCCTGTTGCGCCCCCAGATGCGCGGTCCGGGTCCACATGAGGCAGGCCCGCGTGGCCAAAGCCACAACCGTGCCGTCCTGGTTGCGGCCGGTGTGCTGCATGGTCACTACGCCCTGCCCGGGACGCGACGACGACTCCCGTTTCCCGGTGATGACAGTCTCCGTGTAGAGGGTGTCGCCGTGGTAGAGCGGGTACGGGAAAGAGACGTCCGTGAGTCCCAGTTGGGCAATGATGGTGCCCTGGGTCAGTTGCGTCACGGACTGTCCTACCATGGTGGACAAGGTGAACATCGAGTTCATGAGCCTCTGCCCGAAGGGCTGCGTGGCGCTCCAGGCCGCGTCCAAGTGCAATGCTTGGGTGTTCATGGTCAGCGTGGTGAACAGGACGTTGTCCGTTTCGGTGACGGTCCGCCCGGGCCGGTGGGCGTAGACAACGTCTTCCTCAAGTTCCTCGAAGTACAGTCCCCGTTGCTCAATGACACGGGGTTCGGGGACTCCGGGTTCCGGGATGCGGGGTTCGGGAACGTTGGTCATACAGTCAGCTCCTGGTCCTCTTCGAAAAGTTCGACGCCGGTCGCGGCCGCCACGTCCTCGGCGGAGACATTCGGTGCCAACTCGCGCAGGACGAGCCTGGATACCCCACCTTCGGAGACGACGTCGATCACGGCGAGGTCGGTGATGATCCGGTCCACGCAGCCTTTCCCTGTGACGGGCAACGAGCATTCCTTGACGATCTTGGGCTTGCCGTTGCGGTCCACGTGCTCCATCATCACGATCACCCGTTTGGCGCCGAAAACCAGGTCCATGGCGCCGCCCATGCCCTTGACCATTTTGCCTGGGATCATCCAATTGGCCAGGTCCCCATTGGCCGCGACCTCCATGGCCCCCAGCACGGCGACGTCCACATGGCCGCCGCGGATCATGCCGAACGACGTTGCCGAGTCAAAGAATGCGGCTCCGGGGTTGACGGTGACCGTTTCCTTGCCGGCGTTGATCAGATCGGGGTCCACCTGATCGTCAGCGGGGTAGGGGCCGACGCCCAGGATCCCGTTCTCAGAATGGAGGATCACCTCGACCCCCTCTGGGATGTAGTTGGGGATCAGGGTGGGCATGCCGATCCCGAGGTTGACGTATTGCCCGTTGCTGAGTTCACGGGCTACGCGGGCTGCGAGTTCGTTCCGCGTCCAGCCTTTGCCCTCGTGGTGTTCGGCGCCGGCGCGGCGGTACTCGTGCCTGACGGCCTCGGGACGCGGCGGCACATCCTGGGTGATGTTCGATTCCATGGCTACGCTCCTGCCTGCTCGGTCAACGCGACGGTCCGCTTTTCGATGCGCTTCTCTGTATCCGGTGCCACCACGACCCGCTGGACGAAGATGCCCGGAGTGTGGATATGTTGCGGATCGAGCTCGCCGGGTTCCACAAGCTCTTCGACCTCGGCGATGGTGATCCGGGCCGCCATGGCGCACAGCGGATTGAAGTTCATGGCCGTCGCGTGAAAGACGAGGTTCCCGTGACGGTCGCCCTTCCAGGCGTGGACCAGTCCGAAATCGGGTGTCAGGGATTCCTCCAGGACATAGTCCGCGCCGTTGAAGGTGCGCACTTCCTTGGGTGAGGACGCGATCGCCACGTTGCCGTCGCCGTCGTACTTTTGCGGAAGCCCGCCTTCCGACACCTGTGTCCCGACGCCGGCCGCCGTGAAGAACGCGGGGATGCCGGCACCGCCGGCGCGCAGTTTCTCGGCCAAGGTGCCCTGCGGGGTGAGGACCACCTCGAGTTCGCCGGCAAGGTACTGCCGCGCGAACTCCTTGTTCTCACCGACATAGGAACTGATGGTCCGGCGGATGCGCCCGTCCCTCAGCAGGATCCCCAGGCCCCAGTCGTCCACGCCGCAGTTGTTGCTGACGGTTTCAAGGTCCTTGGTGCCTTGATCGTGGAGCGCGTCGATCAGCGCCACCGGGATACCGCACAGGCCGAACCCGCCGACGGCGAGAGAGGCGCCGTCGTGGATGTCCTTCACCGCTTCCGCGGCGCTGGCAACAACTTTGTCAATCATCGTTTACCTTCCCTGACGGTTAAAGGCCCAGCTCGCGGGCGATGAGCATCAACTGGACCTCGGTGGTGCCTTCCCCGACTTCAAGGATCTTGGAGTCGCGGTAGTGGCGTGCCACCGTGAATTCGTTGATGAAGCCATAGCCACCGAACACCTGGGTGGCGTCCCTTGCGTTGTCCATGGCTGCCTCGCCTGCGACCATCTTAGCGATGGCCGCTTCGGTCTTGAACGGCTTGCCGGCCAGCATCCGCGCGGCCGCATCGTAGTAGGCAAGGCGCGCAGTGTGGGCCCGTGCCTGCATGCGGGCGATCTTGAACTGGATGGCCTGGTACTTACCGATGTTCTGCCCGAACGCCACGCGTTCCTTGGCGTATTTCACCGACAAGTCGACGCAGCCCTGGGCCGCGCCGGTGGCGAGCGCGGCGATGGCGATGCGGCCTTCGTCCAGGATGGACAGGAAGTTGGCGTAGCCCCGTCCCTGGACACCGAGCAGGTTCTCTTCGGGCACCCGGACGTTGTTCAGTGTCAGCGGATGGGTGTCGGAAGCGTTCCAGCCCACCTTGTTGTAGGCCTTTTCCGCTGTGAAACCGGGCGTGTCGGTGGGAACCAGGATGGTGGAGATTTCCTTCTTGATGCTCCCGTCCTTGCGTTCGTGCTGCCCGGTGACGGCGGTAACGGTGACGAGCCGCGTGATGTCGGTCCCGGAGTTGGTGATGAACTCCTTGTTGCCGTTGATGACCCAGCGGCCGTCCTCGAGGTGCGCGTTCGTTTTGGTGCCTCCGGCGTCCGAGCCGGCTTCCGGCTCGGTCAGGCCGAAGCCTGCGAGCGCCTCTGCCGAGGTCAGCTGGGGCAGCCACTGTTCCTTTTGCGCTTGGGTGCCGAAGCGGTACACCGGCATGGCGCCGAGCGAGACGCCTGCTTCGAGGGTGATGGCCACCGACTGGTCAACCCTGCCCAACTGTTCCAGCGCGAGGGCGAGGGCGAAGTAGTCCCCGCCCATGCCGCCGAACTCTTCAGGGAAGGGCAGGCCGAACAGGCCCATCTCACCCATCTGTTTGACCACCTCGTACGGGAAGCTGTGTTCCTCGTCGTGCTTGGTGGACACAGGGGCCACTACCTCGTCGGCGAATTCCCGGACGGAGTCGCTCAGGTCCTGGTATTCCTCCGTGAGTTCAAAACTTGCCATGGCTAGACTTCCTCGTCTTTCTGGTTTTCAGTCGGTTCTGCTGTGACTTCAGGGGTGGGTTCTGCCGCCACGTGGATGGTGGCGAGGACTTGGTCGGCCTTGACGAGGTCCCCGGTTTTGCTGCTGAGGTGTACGGTGCCGGACACCGAGGCCACCAGCTGGTGTTCCATCTTCATTGCCTCCACGGAAAGGAGGACGTCGCCCGCTTCCACGTGATCGCCGTTGTGCACCGACACGGAGACGACGGTTCCCGGCATGGGAGACCGGACTTCGGGATCCGCGGCGCCTTCTTCGCGCTGGATGCCCGCGAGGATGCGTTGGAGCCTGGCTTCGCGGTCCAGGATCTCGAGCCGGCAGGACCAGCCGTCGCTGCCGAGCCAAAGCTCGCGTGCCTCACGCCCCGGAGATGGTGAGCCGTGCGCGAAATGGTACTCAACGCCGTCGAGCACCAGCACCGCATCCCCGGCGGATCCCTGCCGCATGGCGGCAGAATGCTCGACCCCGGCATCCACGCGTGCCGTGAAACCCGGTCCGTTCACCGTCAGCCCCACGGTGGCCAGGCCGCCGTCGGGGCGTCCGATGGTGGTCTTCCACGGCGCCGGGGCGCCGACGCGCCAGCCATCGGCGGTGTTCCAGGGTGCCACCAGCCCGGGCGGAGCCGGTTCCGAGCGGTTGAGGAGTTCTGTTCGGTTGAGCAGTTCCCATCGGTTAAGCAGGGCTGCGGCGATCAGCTCGACGTCGGTCACTTGCCGGAATTCCATCCTGTCCAGTTTGCGCTCGATCAAGCCGGTGTCGAGGCGGCCGGCGCGGACGTCGTCGTCGTTGATCAGGAGCCGCAGGTACTCAACGTTGGTGTGCACCCCCAACAGGGTGTAGTCCCCCAGTGCGTGGTCAAGGGTGTCCAGCGCCGCTTTGCGGTCAGGGCCCCACGCAATGGCCTTCGCGAGCATGGGATCGTAGTCGCCAGTGACGGACAGTCCCGAAAGCATGGCGGAGTCGACGCGGACGTGCGGATCGTTGCTGGCCCGTTCCCGGAGCGTCACGATCTCGCCGATGGAGGGCACGAAACCGCGTTCCGGCACCTCCGCGTAGACGCGCGCCTCCACCGCGTGGCCGTCAAGCACGACGTCGGACTGCGCCACTGTGAGGACCTCACCTGCGGCGATGCGCACTTGCCATTCGACAAGATCGACGCCCGTCACCATTTCCGTGACAGGGTGCTCAACCTGGAGGCGGGTGTTCATCTCCATGAAGAAGAAGTGCTCCGGGTCCTGGTCCGAGACGAGGAACTCGACCGTGCCCGCACCGCTGTACTTGACGCTTCGGGCAGCCTGGCAGGCGGCCTCACCGATCCTTGCCCGGACTTCTGACCCGTTCGCGAGGGACTCCAGCAAGGGTGACGGTGCTTCCTCGATGACTTTCTGGTGGCGGCGCTGGAGCGAGCATTCGCGTTCGCCGAGGTGGATGACGTTGCCGTGGTTGTCGGCGAGGACCTGGACCTCGATGTGCCGGGGCGACTGGATGAGCCGCTCGAGGAACAGGGTGTCGTCACCGAAGGCGCTCGCCGCCACGCGGCGGGCCGTCAGCAAGGTGGCCGCCATATCCTCGAGCCGCTCCACGATGTGCATCCCTTTGCCCCCGCCGCCCGCCGAGGGCTTGATAAGCAAGGGGAAGCCGACGCCGGGTGCCGCCTCGATCAGGGCCTCGTCGCTCAAGCCTGGTTCGGCGATGCCCGGAACGCATGGGACGCCGTAGGACATGACGTGGTTCTTGGACCGGATCTTGTCGCCCATGATCTCGATGGCGTCAATGCCGGGGCCGATGAACGCGATGCCTGCCGCGTCCAGGGCCTTGGCGAACTCCACGTTTTCGGCCAGGAATCCGTAGCCCGGGTGGACCGCCCGGGCACCGCTTTGCAGGCAAGCCTCGATGATGGCGTCTATCCGCAGGTAGCTGTCCGCCGCAGCCGCTGTACCGATGCGGACGGCAGCGTCTGCTTCGCGCACGTGGCGGGCCCCGGCGTCGGCGTCTGAATAGACCGCCACCGAACGGATGCCCATGGCCTTGAGGGTGCGGATGACGCGGCAGGCGATCTCGCCGCGGTTGGCGACGAGGACGGTGTCGAAGGAGTTGATTGTCATGGGGTCACATCCGGAAGAGGCCGAAGGAGGTTTCCGGCAGGGGTTGGCGGGAGACGACGTCGAGGGCCATTCCGAGGACGCGCCGGGTGTCTGCGGGGTCGATGATGCCGTCGTCCCAGAGCCGGGCGGTGGAGTAGTAGGGGCTGCCTTGGTCCTCGTACTGCTGCTTGATGGGGGCTTTGAAGGCTTCCTCGTCCTCGGCGGACCATTCCTCGCCGCGGGCCTCGTATTGCTCCCGTTTGACGGTGGCCAGCACGCTGGAGGCCTGGTTGCCGCCCATGACGGAAATCCTGGACGCCGGCCACATCCACAGGAAGCGCGGTGAGTAGGCCCGGCCGCACATCGAGTAGTTTCCGGCACCGAAAGAACCGCCGATCACCACGGTGAGCTTGGGCACGCGGGCAGTGGCGACGGCGGTGACCATCTTGGCGCCGTTCTTGGCGATGCCGCCGTGCTCGACGTCCTTGCCGACCATGAAGCCGGAAAGGTTCTGGAGGAAAACCAAGGGAATGCCACGCTGGTCACAGAGCTCAATGAAGTGCGCGCCCTTGAGGGAGGACTCGCTGAACAACACGCCGTTGTTCGCCACGATGCCCACTGGATGGCCATGGAGCTTCGCGAACCCCGTCACCAGTGTGGTGCCGTAGTTCTTCTTGAACTCGTGGAACCTCGAGCCGTCCACGAGCCGGGCGATGACTTCGTGAACGTCGTATTGGGCGTTGACGTCCGTGGGAACTGCACCATAGATTGCGCCCGGGTCCACAACGGGCTCGACGGCGGTGTCCACGTCCCACGCGGGGGCTGCCGGCTTGGGCAGGGTGGCGACGATGTCGCGGACAATCTGCAGGGCATGCTCGTCGTTTTCGGCGAGGTGGTCCGTCACACCGGAAATACGCGAGTGGACGTCGCCGCCGCCGAGCTCCTCGGCCGTGACGATTTCACCGATGGCGGCCTTCACGAGGGGCGGGCCACCCAGGAAAATGGTGCCTTGGTTGCGGACAATGACGGTTTCGTCGCTCATGGCGGGAACGTAGGCACCACCGGCCGTGCAGGACCCCATGACCGAGGCGATCTGCGGGATCTTCGCCGCGGACATCTTCGCTTGGTTGAAGAAGATCCGGCCAAAGTGTTCCTTGTCCGGGAACACCTCGTCCTGCTTGGGCAGGAACGCTCCCCCGGAATCCACGAGGTAGACGCACGGCAGTTTGTTTTCCAGCGCGATTTCCTGGGCCCGGAGGTGCTTCTTCACCGTCATCGGGTAGTACGTGCCGCCCTTGACCGTCGCGTCGTTGGAAACCACCATCACCTGGCGGCCATGGACCAAGCCGATCCCCGCGATCACACCGGCGCCCGGCGAATCATCGTTGTACATCCCGTTGGCCGCCAGCGGGGCGACCTCCAGGAACGGGCTTCCCTCGTCCAGCAAATAGTTGATGCGCTCGCGCGGCAACAACTTGCCACGGGAGATATGCCGCTCACGCGACTTCTCCGGGCCACCGAGGGCGGCCACGGCAAGGCGCTTCTTCAGCTCGTGCACCAGTGACAGTTGCGCTTCCTCGTTTGCCGCGAACTGATCGCTGCTGGTATCCAGCTGGCTGGCGAGTCTCTCCATCGACTGTGTCCCATCCCGGCCCATGGCCATCTCAGTTAGTACCGCATAACTGGAATTTAGGTTAGTCTCTATTAACTGTGTTGTCCATCACCCCGGCACCGGGCCTGCCCGGTATCGGCGCTGAATTGGACGCGTGCAAAAGGAGGAATTGTGGTCACCTTCCAGCGGAGCTCCCAGCAGGACGGTCAGGCACCGACCCAGCGAAGCCAAGCCAAGGAAACACGGCGCAAGGCCCTCCTGACCGCCGCAGCCGGGTTGTTCGCCGCCGACGGATTCAACCGCGTGTCCCTTGAGGACCTGGGGGCCGCGGCAGGAGTCAGCGGCCCTGCGGTATACCGGCATTTCCCGGGAAAACAGGCCGTGTTGGCCGAGCTGCTGTTGAGTGTGAGCCGGAATCTGCTCGACGGCGGCCGCGCCGTGGCGTCCGAGGCCCCCGACGCCGAAGCTGCCTTGCGCGGATTGGTGGAGTTCCACGTGGACTTCGCCCTCAGCAATCCCGATGTCATCCGGGTCCAGGACCGCGACTTCAGCAACCTCAGCGACTCCGACCAAGCCGAAGTCCGCACCCTGCAGCGCAACTATGTGGAACTGTGGGTGGGTGTGCTCGGCGAACTGCATCCCGACACGGATCCTGCCGAACTACGCGTCCGCGCCCACGCAGCCTTCGGCCTCATCAACTCGACGCCCCACTCGGTCCGGCACCACGGACGACGCATGGCGGTCAAAAGCGCCCGGCCCATCCTCGAACGCATGGCGGTGGCCGCCCTGACGGTGCGCTAACCGCGGCGAGCCAGCTCCCCAGCTCGACGGTTCCCTGCGCAGCAGATGTCTGCGCCCTCCCGCCCAACGCCCGCTCACCTATAGCGCCCTCCCGCCCAACGCCCGCTCACCTATAGCGCCATCCCGGCCAACGCCCGCTCACCTATAGCGCCATCCCGGCCAACGCCCGCTCACCTATAGCGCCATCCCGGCCAACGCCCGCTCACTTTTCGGGCGCTCCACTAGACCCGCCTGAACGCCGGGGCCGCGCCGTGAGGGAGCGTCGTCGAGAAACACGACATACATGAGCGAGCGTCGTCGAGAAACACGACATACATGAGCGAGCGTCCCCCAGAAACACGACATACATGAGCGAGCGTCGTCGAAAAGAACGGCTAGATCATCGTCATGACGGTTGCAGGGTCGGAGAGGATCGCGCCCAAATCGGCCAGGAATTTCGAGCCCTGTTCGCCGTCCACCAGCCGGTGGTCGAAGGACAGGCTCAGTGACATCACCTGGCGCACCGCGAGTTCGTCGTTGTGCACCCAAGGAGCTTTGCGCACTGATCCCAGGGCTACGATGGCAGCCTCGCCCGGGTTCAAGATGGGGGTTCCGGCGTCGATCCCGAACACGCCGATGTTCGTGATGGAAATGGTGCCGCCCGTCAGATCTGCCGGGGAGGTCTTGCCTGAACGTGCGGTGTCCGTGAGTGCTGACAAAGCCGTGGACAGTTCCAGCAGCGTCATCTTGTCCGCGTCTTTGATGTTGGGAACAGTCAGACCCCGCGGCGTGGCGGCGGCGATACCCAGGTTCACGTAGTTGAACTGCACGATCTCCTGTGCGCCTTCGTCCCAACGGGAGTTCAGGGTCGGGTTCCTGCGCAGGGCAATCAACACTGCCTTGGCCGCGATCGTCAATGGCGTCAGCTTGTACCCGGCAAACTCGCGACTAGCCTTGAGCCGCGTCAGCAGTTCCATCGTGGGCGTGACGTCAACGGTCAGGAACTCCGTCACGTGCGGCGCAGTGAAGGCACTTTGCACCATGGCAGCGGCCGTGAACTTGCGGACTCCCTTGATAGGCGTGCGGGTCTCGCGTTCGGCGGAAACCCCGACGGCGGGCGCGGCGACCGGTGCGGCTTCGGGAACTGCGAGCTGCGGCTCGGACCCTGCTGCGAAGTCCTGGACATCCGAACGGGTGATCAGGCCGCCCGGCCCGGTTCCCCTGACCAGCTCGAGGTCAATTCCAAGATCCCTCGCCAACATACGGACCGGAGGCGTGGACCGCGGACGCTCGTGCTCCACCACGGGCTCGTTTGGAACCGCGGGATGTTCAACCACGGGAACGGGCTCGACGGCGGCAACGGGTTTCCGGGCGGGCTCGCGTTCGGCGGGGCCCCCGTCAAACATCCGCTGGCGTCGCGCCGGGCGGCCGGACTTTTCGACGACGGCGCCATAGCCCACGAGGTTCGGCTCACGCTTCGCTGCGGCCTCCGCCTTGCTTTCCGTGGAGGCGGCCTCGTCGGAAGCGGCAACACCGGAAGGCGCCGCTCCGTCGTCGTCGACTTCAAAGGAAACGATCGGCTTTCCGACCTCCACAACGGAACCGGCTTGTTCGTGCAGGGCGGCGACGGTTCCCGCGAAAGGCGAGGGCAACTCAACCACGGCCTTGGCCGTCTCGACCTCGGCAATGACCTGGTTCAGGGTCACCGTGTCCCCCACCGCGACCTTCCAACTGAGGATTTCCGACTCAGTGAGTCCTTCGCCGAGGTCGGGCAGCCTGAATTCCTTGATCATGGTGGCGCTCATCCTTCCAGCCCGCTCAGGGAGTTGCCGCGGCCGAGTGCGCGGTCCACGCCGTCAAGAATCCTGTCCAGATCGGGCAGGTGGTGCATTTCGAGCTTTGAGTACGGGTACGGGATGTCGAATCCCGTGATCCGGACCGGCGCCGATTCAAGGTAGTTGAAGCACCGCTCGGTGATGCTGGCGGCGATTTCGGCGCCGAGCCCGCCGGACTGTGCGGCCTCGTGGGTGATGACGAGCCTGCCGGTCTTTCGGACGGACGCCTCCACTGCCGGGAAGTCGATCGGAGCCAGCGAGCGCAGGTCGATAACCTCCACGGAGACTCCTTCGTCGGCGGCGGCCATGGCGGCGTCGTTCGCGGTCTTCACGAGCGGGCCGTACGTCACCAAGGTAACGTCGCTGCCTGGTGTGACCACCCTGGCCTTTTCCATGGACAGCGCCGTGGAAAGATCCGCGGTCTCATCCACTTCGCCTTTGTCGTGGTAGCGGCGCTTGGGCTCGAAGTACAGCACCGGATCATCCGAGGCGATGGCCTGCTGGATCATGGTGTACGCATCCTGCGGATTGGAGACACTGATGACGCGCAGGCCCGAGGTGTGGGTGAAGTAGGCTTCCGGGGACTCGGAGTGGTGCTCGGGTGAACCGATTCCGCCGCCGAAGGGTACCCGGATGGTGATGGGCATCTTGACGCGGCCCTGGGTCCGGTAGTGCATCTTGGCTACCTGGCTGACAATCTGGTCGAATGCCGGGTAGATGAAGCCGTCGAATTGGATTTCGCAGACCGGCCGGTAGCCGCGGTACGCCAATCCGACGGCGGTGCCGATAATCGCGGATTCGGCCAAGGGAGTGTCAACCACCCGGTGTGTGCCGAAGTCTTTCTGGAGTCCGTCGGTAACCCGGAAAACGCCGCCGAGCGCACCGATGTCCTCGCCCATGAGGACAACTTTGGGATCGTTCTCAAGGGACTTGCGCAGGCCGGCGTTGATGGCTCGGGCGAAGGTCAGCTTGCTCATCAGAGTGCACCTTCCTGGGTTGATCCGCTGAAGCTTTCCAGATAGCGGGAGTAGTGGTCCTTCTGGCGTTCGATCCAGGAGTTGGGGGTGCTGTACACGTGCTTGAAGAGGTCCAGCGGCTCGGGATCGGTCATGTTGATGACTCCTGCCCGCAAGCTCTTTGCGACCTCGTCCGCTTTGGCCTGGGTCTTGGCTTCGAGCTCTTCGGTCAGGAGGCCCTTGGTGCGAAGCAGCGCCTTGAGCCGGCTAATCGGGTCCTTGGCCGCCCAGTCCTCAAGCTCGTTGGCGTCGCGGTAACGGGTGGGATCATCCGCCGTCGTGTGCGGGCCCATGCGGTAGGTCACCGCTTCGATGAACGTCGGTCCGCCGCCCTTGCGGGCCCGGTCCAGCGCAATCCGGGTGACCGCCAGAACAGCCAGGACGTCGTTCCCATCGACCCGCATGCTGGGGATTCCGAAGCCCGAGGCACGGTCGGCGATCTGGATGTGTGACTGTATCCGGACGGGTTCAGAGATGGCCCAGTGGTTGTTCTGGCAGATGAAGACCACGGGCACTTGGAAGCTCGCCGCGAAGACCATTGCCTCGTTGACATCGCCTTCGCTCGTGGCGCCGTCGCCGAAGTAGGCGACTGCAACGGAGTCTGCTCCGTCGTACTGGATACCCATCGCGTAGCCGGTGGCGTGTAGCGATTGCGAGCCGATGATGATCTGCTGGGTGGCAATGTTGTGGCGGTACGGGTCCCACCCGGCCGAAGCATTGCCGCGCCACGCACGGACCAAGTCGGTTGGCTCCACGCCTCGGCAGTAGGCGACTCCGTTATCGCGGTAGCTGGGGAAGACAAAGTCGTCGTCCCTGAGGGCTCTGCCCGAGCCGATCTGTGATGCTTCCTGGCCGAGCAGCGGCGGCCACAAGGCCAGCTCGCCCTGACGCTGCAAGGCGGTGGCCTCAGCGTCGATCCGGCGGATGACCATCATGTCCTCATACAGAGAGCACAGTTGCTCATCCGTGACATCGCTGACCCAGAGATCGAACTCCGGGTGGCTGATGCGTTCCCCCTCCGGGGAAATCAGTTGGACCAGATCCCCGCCGGTCCGACGCGGGCTTGCTGCACTGATTCCGGGATTCGAAGCCTTGTAGGCGTCCTGGCCGGGTTCGTCCGTCAACACAGTTGATCGCACCTTTCAGCTCGTGCTCGCAGGCCTTTGGAGGGACTTGTGATCCACCCGCTGGCCAGCATCCGGGCGTCGTCGCCTGGATTAATTGTGACCCTACTCACAATGCTCATTGGGTACAACCACCGTTGAAAATTCTGCGCATTTTGCCCTATCTAGAGGGTGAGCACCGTGCTAACGTTGCGCATTATGCAAGCTTTGGATGGCACCGACACACGCCTGCTTTCGGCCATGGCGAAGGATCCCCGCGGCACGGTTGTCGCCTTGGCACAGAAGCTGGGATTATCGCGGAATACCGTTCAGGCGCGGATGGCGCAGTTGGAAAAGAAGCACGCGTTTCTCTCCTTCGAGCGGCGAATCAACCCGGCTGCCCTGGGCTATCCCCTCATGGCGTTCATCTCGGTGCATGTTCAGCAGCAAAAGCTTGGACAGCTTGCCCTGGACCTCGCGGAAATCCCGGAAATCCTGGAGGGGTACGGCCTGACCGGTTCGGCTGACCTGCTGCTGCGGGTGGTAGCGCTCGACGCCGAGGATTTGTTCCGGATCAACGGCAAGATCCTCGCGTGTGACGGAGTGGAACGGACGGACACTGCGATGTCCATGGGCGAATTGATTCCCTTCCGGGTGCAGCCGTTGTTGAACCGGAACACCAAGAAAGCGCTCCGTACCGGCTGAGCCCGGCCAACGTCGAAAAAATTCGTCCCATCCCACCCATCCATAGCCCCGGGTGGTCCGAATATCTGGTTGAGAGCCCCGTCCGGGGTTTCGAACACAAGGCCGGATTCAAAACCGGCCATACCGGAAGGTTTGGACCATGCGCACTTCGCCCAACCGCCTGATCGCCACCATCTTTGGAGCCGTCTACCTGCTCGTGGGTGTCGTGGGATTCTTTCTCACCTCGGGAATTGGATTCTTCGCCACCGAGGGTGCCAATCTGATCATCTTTGCGGTAAACCCCCTGCACAACATCATCCACCTCGCCATCGGCGCCGCCCTGCTCTACGCGGGCATGAACAGCACTGTGCTGTCCAAGACCATCAACACGACGGTCGGCGCGGTCTACTTGCTTGTCGGCATCCTCGGACTGTTCCTCGTGGGCTCCGCCCTGAACATCATTGCCCTCAACGGCGCAGACAACGTACTGCACCTCGCCAGCGCTGTGGTGCTTCTCGGCATCGGTCTCTCACAGGACAAGGTTCCGGCCACCACCACCAGGGCCCACGTCTAGAAAACCTCGAAACCCGTAAGGAGCCGTCCGTGTCAGCTCAAGCAGCGACGAGCGTTGGACCCACCGCCGGGGCATCCCTCACCCTGTTTTCCTGCTTCGCGGGAATGGGGGCCGGCCTCGTGGAACTTTCCATCGCATCGAGTTACATTTCGAGCCGGGGACCTCTGGTGTGGGCGGGCGGCGTCTTCGGGGCCTGGGGTCTGGCGCTTCTGGCCAGCTCGATTGCAAGCCTCCAGCGGGGGCGGCTCCGGTTCCGTAAGCCGACAACCATGGGCCTCCTCGCGGCCGTCATTGTCCATGTTGGATTCCTGGTTGGCGGCATGGCCGAAAGAGTGCTCGACGGCGGGCATCTGGCTGCTCTTTTCCTGGTCCTGATGGCCCTGGGATCCTCTGCCTGGCTCGCCCGCAGGTTCCGTGAGGACGACGGCGGAGCCACCTCGGGTCCCCCGAGGGCCGGCGCGCTCTTGGGGGCTGCCTTCGCCGCCGCCGTCGTCGTCGCAGCAATTGCGACGCCGGGCCTCGCCGCCTCGGTGGCCGGAGCGCACGCCGTCCCGCACGGAGAGCACTCGCTGCCGGGCGGCCATAACCACTAGGGCGTCACGCCAATCCGCAGCAGAAATCCCTCCCACACTGAGTGCGGGAGGGATTTCTGTGCTGGACGGATACTCCTAGTGGTTCACCGCTTTCTCGGCTCCGACGCCGGTCAGGGAACGGACTTCCATCTCGGCCTGCTTCGACGTGTCTTCGCGCCGCTTGTCCACGACGGTTCCGAGCCAGCCAAGCAGGAAGGCGAGTGGAATGGACACGAGCCCCGGGTTGCTCAGAGGGAACACTGCGAAGTTGGCGCCCGGGATCATTGACGTCTTGGCACCGGAAACAACGGGCGACAAGGCAATCAGGATGATGGCCGCCGACAGCCCGCCGTACATGCTCCAGGTGGCGCCCTGGGTGGTGAACTTCTTCCAGAACAGGGAGTAGAGGATGGTCGGCAAATTCGCTGACGCCGCCACTGCGAAGGCGAGGGCGACGAGGAACGCTACGTTCTGTCCATTGGCGAAAATACCGCCAACGATCGCAAGGACCCCGATGACCACCACGGTCCGCCGGGCCACTTTGACCTCGGTTCCGGCGCCGGCCTTGCCCTTGGAAATGACGTTCGCATAGATATCGTGGGCGAACGACGCCGCTGCCGTGATGGTCAAACCGGCCACCACCGCAAGGATCGTGGCGAACGCAACGGCCGAGATGAAGCCGAGCAGCAACGGCCCGCCCAGGTGGAACGCCAGGAGCGGCGCAGCGGAGTTCACCCCGCCCGGGGCCGATTTGATGGTGTCGGCTCCAACGAGGGCTGCCGCGCCGTAGCCGAGGACCAGGGTAAACAGATAGAACAAGCCGATCAGCCAGATGGACCAGACCACCGATTTGCGGGCTTCCTTCGCCGTGGGAACAGTGTAGAAGCGCATCAGCACGTGTGGCAGGGCGGCGGTGCCGAGGACGAGTGCCAAGCCGAGGGACAGGAAGTCCAGCTTGGAGGTCTCGGTCTTGCCGTACTGCAAGCCGGGGTTCAACACGTTGGGGTTCTTGGCAGAGTCTGCGGCAGCACCCAACAGGTTCGACAGGTTGAAGCCGTAGATGGACAGCACCCAGAGCGTCATGACTGCCGCACCGCAGATGAGCAGCACGGCTTTGATGATCTGGACCCAAGTGGTGCCCTTCATTCCTCCGATCAGCACGTACATGATCATGAGGGCGCCGACGACGACAATCACCAGGGCTTGTCCGCCCCAGTCGCTGATGCCCAGGAGCAAGGAGATGAGGCTTCCGGCGCCGGCCATCTGCGCCAGCAGGTAGAAAAAGCAGACGACCAAAGTGGTCAGGGCCGCGGCGATCCGCACCGGGCGCTGGCGCAGCCGGAAGGAAAGCACATCGGCCATGGTGAACTTACCCGTGTTGCGCATGAGTTCGGCGACAAGCAGCAACGCGACAAGCCATGCGACGAGGAACCCGATCGAATACAGGAAGCCGTCGTAGCCGTTGACCGCGATCGCCCCGGTGATTCCGAGGAAGGAGGCCGCGGAGAGGTAGTCGCCGGCGATGGCGGTGCCGTTCTGCGAACCGGTGAACGAGCGCCCGGCGGCATAGTAGTCGGCAGCCGTTTTGTTGTTCCGGCTGGCCCGGAAGACGATCACCATGGTGACCAGGACGAACAGGGCGAAGATGCCCATGTTCAACAGCGTGGTGTCCTTCAGAGCGGCAACGTTGACCATCGGGACCATGGCACTCATTTCGCTGCCCCCCTCACGGTGCTGCCCTTGTCGAACTCATGGCCCTCGATCTCATTCCGGATTTCCGTGGCTATCGGGTCCAGTTTCCTGTTGGAGTAGTGAACGTACCAGCCCGTAATTCCGAAAGTTGAGACGAACTGCAGCAGGCCCAAGACCAAGCCGACGTTGATGTTGCCCCACAGCTTGGTGGACATGAAGCCCACCGCGTAGTCAGCCAGCAGGACGTAAGCGAAGTACCAAAGCAGGAATGCGATGGCCATTGGAAAGACAAAACTGCGGTGGCGCTTGCGAAGCTCCTGAAACTGCCCCGTTTGCTGGACTTCCTGGAAATCAACGGACGCTGCTGCGTCCGGTGTCTGGGCCTCGTTACCCATGGCTTCCTCCTGGTTGTGGACGTCTACATCGACCACACACTCCTGGCCGATGTGACTGGAATCACTATCCGCCCGGCGGCGGCGCCACTTCCAGATTCACCGGCACAGGCGTCGCCCAGCGGGCACGTTGCTGCGCCGAACGGCGGGTTCGCTAGTCTTGCTCCATGCCGGATTCCCCGCTCGTCACCGCCGCCGCCATTGCGGTCATCGTGCTCGCCGTGGCGATCGTCGTCGGGGTCGGCCTCAAGGTGATCCGTTCCTTCCGCGAGCTGGGAACCGACGCCGAGAGGGCCACCTACCAGACCCTGCACGCGGCGTCGCGCGCGGGACAGCACCTGCGCACGGGGCTCCACGCGGCGGGAGCGGCCAAGGCAAGCAAGCAATTGCGTTCCCTGCTTGGCTGCGACGCCCTGGCGATCACCGACACCGAGTCAGTCCTGGCGTGGGATGGCGCGGCGGAAGAACTCAAAGCGGTACTGATGGAGCTCGCCTCGGGAGTGCTCTCCGACGGGCGGACCGTGGTTGTCCCGGCTTCGCACGCACTGAACGCCGTCGTCGCGCCGATCAGGGCCGGAAACCGCGTGGTGGGAGCCGTCGCGGCCTTCGCCCCGCAAACCGGTGCGGGGTTGGTCCGGGCGACAAGCGAGCTGGCCGACTGGGTGGCCGTGCAAGTCGAATTGGCCGAGCTCGATGCTTCACGCACCTTGCTCATGGAGGCCGAAGTCAGGGCCCTGCGCGCACAAATCAGCCCCCACTTCATCTACAACTCGCTCAACGCCATTGCCTCGTTCATCAACACTGACCCCGCCAGGGCGAGGGAGTTGGTGGTCGAGTTCGCCGATTTCACCCGGTATTCCTTCCGCCGCCACGGCGATTTCACCACCCTGGCGGAGGAACTTCGGAGCATTGACCGCTACTTACTGTTGGAGAAGGCACGCTTTGGAGACCGGGTACAAGTGAGCCTCAGGATCGCGCCCGAAGTCCTGAGCACGGTGATTCCCTTCCTGAGCCTGCAACCGCTCGTGGAAAACGCCGTGCGCCATGGGCTGGAAGCGAAGGAAGGACCGGGGCACATCACCATCTGCGCCAACGACTCCGGGGCGTTCGCGGAGGTCACCATCGAGGACGACGGCGTGGGCATTGATCCGGAACACCTGCGCTCTGTCCTGGCGGGGCACGCCGACGGCGACCACGTTGGACTGCGGAACGTCGATGCCCGACTTCGGCAGGTCTACGGGGACGAACACGGCCTCGTCATCGAAACCGCACCGGGCGAGGGCACCTTGATCACCATCCGCGTGCCAAAGTCCCAGCCGAGCCATGATGCCTGAGGCTAATCTATAACCATGATCAACGTACTCGTCGCCGACGACGAGCTCCCCGCCGTTGAAGAGCTCGCCTACCTGCTGGGTCGGGACGAGCGCATCGGTGCCATCCACCGCGCAGTCTCAGGCGCCGAAGCCCTCAGCGCCCTCGAAACGGAATCCGTGGACGCTGTCTTCCTGGACATCCACATGCCCGCGCTTTCCGGCTTGGACATCGCCCGCGCCATCTCGCGCAGCCCCCGCCCTCCCGCCGTCGTCTTCGTCACCGCCGACGAGGACTGTGCGCTTGAGGCGTTCGAACTGGCCGCCGTCGACTATCTGCTCAAACCGGTGCGTGCCGAGCGCCTGGCGAGGTCCATCAGCCGCATCAGCGAGCTCATCAAGGACGGCAGCAAGGTGCCCGAGATGATCACCGTTGACCAAGGCGGAACCACCCGCATGATCCGGAGGGACGACGTCAGCTACGTCCAGGCCCAGGGAGACTACGCCCGGCTGCACACCGCAGAGGCGAGCTACCTGATCCGGGTACCCCTGAGCGACCTTGAACAGCAGTGGGCGGAAGCCGGATTCATCCGCATCCACCGCTCCTATCTGATGTCCCTCAACCACGTGGGGCATATGAAACTGGCCGCGGCACGGCCAAGTGTCACCGTGGCCGGAGCCGAACTGCCGATCAGCCGCAGGCATCTTCCGGCCGTGCGGGACAAACTCGAGGCCACCCGGATCCGGCCACAAGGATGACCCGCGTCAGGGTCACGGCCCCGCAGTCAGCTGCCCGGATAGCCCCGAAGCGTCCATACCATTCGCGCGAGGCCGCCGAGGACTCGGACGTCGGGCAGGTCTTCGTCCGGTCACTCATCCGTTCGCAGTTGCGCCTGGCTGTGGTTGTGGCTTCCGGATTCCTGCTGGTCCTGGCCGCCTACGGCTCCATGGTGGCGCTGATCCCCCAGCTCGCGCAAATGCGGATTCTGGGCATCCCGGTCAATTGGATCATTCTTGGAGCGGCATTTTATCCGGTGATCGGCCTGAGCGCCTGGTCGTATAACCGCTCCGCGGCAAGGAACGAAGCCCGCTACCGCGATCTTGTGGAGGAGAAGTGAATCCCGCCGTCGGGCTCGCCGCTTTTCTGGGTGTGGCGCTCGCGACGGCGGCGATCGGCTTCTACGGCCTGCGCATTTCGCGCACCACGGGCGACTTTTACGTGGCATCCCGCACTGTCCGGCCATGGTGGAATGCCTCGGCGATCGGCGGCGAATACCTGTCGGCCGCGAGTTTCCTGGGCGTCGCAGGACTGATCCTGCTGACCGGAACGGATGCTCTGTGGTTCCCCGTGGGCTACACGGCCGGCTACCTGATGCTGCTGCTGTTCGTGGCCGCCCCCTTGCGCCGATCGGGCGCCTACACGATTCCGGATTTCACGGAGGCCAGGCTCGAGTCGAAAGCCGTCCGACGCGTGACGAGCCTTATCGTCGTGGCTGTCGGATGGCTCTATATCGTGCCGCAGCTTCAAGGCGCCGGGCTCACCATCCGGATCAGCACAGGATTGCCTTCCTGGGTGGGCTCCATCGCCGTCGTCGCCGTGGTCTGCGTGACGGTAGTGGCTGGTGGCATGCGTTCCATCACCTTCGTCCAGGCTTTCCAATACTGGCTCAAGTTAACGGCGTTGGCCGTTCCTGTCGTGTTCCTGCTGCTGAACCAGACCGGCGGCGGCTCACCGGTCCTTGCGGAGGCATCCAGCAATCCCACGGGCCTCCCCGCAGCCGGGCTCTACCAGACTGTCTCGCTCCTGGTGGCACTGCTTTTCGGAACGCTGGGACTCCCCCACGTCCTTGTGCGCTTCTACACCAACCCGGACGGCCAATCGGCCCGCCGGACCACCCTTATCGTGCTGGGCCTGTTGTCGGTCTTCTATTTGTTCCCGACGGCGTCCGGCCTGCTCGGGCGGGTCTTCGCACCTGAGCTTGCACGCAACGGACGGCCCGACGCCATGGTCCTGCTGCTGCCTGGAAAGCTGCTGGGTGGCGTGCCCGGCGATCTGCTGTCCGCATTGGTGGTCGCCGGCGCATTTGCCGCATTCCTCTCGACGACGTCGGGATTGGTGGTTTCGCTGGCCGGCGTTATCAGCCAGGACCTTCTTGGCGGGAGCGTGCACGGATTCCGGGTGGCCACCCTCCTGGCGGTCGCTGTCCCCTTGGCTTTTGCGTTCACCACGGATTCGATGGCCCTGGCCGGCAGTGTAGGGCTGGTGTTCGCTTTCACGGCGTCCACCATTTGTCCGGTCCTGGTCCTGGGCATTTGGTGGCGGGGCCTGAGCGACGCAGGCGCGATTGTCGGCATGCTGACGGGAGCCGTCCTGTGCGGGGGTGCGCTCGTATCGAGCACGATCATCGGTTCCGCCGCGCCCGGATGGATTGCCCAGCCCGCGGCGTGGACGGTGCCGGCCGCGTTTGCCGTGATGGTGCTCGTCTCGCGGGCCACGAAACACCGCATCCCGGGGACCGTGACCCGGCTGATGACCAGGCTTCATGTCCCGGAACGACCGGTGGCCACGGAGCGCCAGCTCCGTTGAGGGTGCGCGGAGCTGAGGCGCGCGGGCGCCGAAGGTGACGGGCGTCCGCCTGGGTTTAGCTAGTCGATCGCCGCCATGAGTTCGACAACCCGGTCGAGGAAGGCATCAACCTGCGACTCTTCGTAACCGTCGCGCCCGCGGGCCTCGGAGAAAGCGGCTCGGCGGACGTTGTCGACGCTCAGCGGTTTGTCGTTCTCCAGGTAACCGATCAGGGAGACGCACAAGGCATCGACCTCGGCGATGTTGTAGCTGCGCGCACGCTTCTTGTCGGGCCGGCGGAAACGTTCGCCATCAGGCCGGTGCAAACGGCCGCGCAACACTCCGGAGAGTTTGCCGATCTTCAGCAACCAGGCTTCCTCGCCTTCGGCCGCTATCAGCTCGTCGCGTTCACGCCGGGCGAAGGCATCTTCGAGGCGGTCCAATGCGGCGTCCACAGCGGTGGCGTCGTAGCCGCCCTTGACAGGATCAAACGAAACCGCGCGCACATCGCTGCTGCCGATTTTCTCCGCTACCTCGGCCCTGTTTTCAAACGACAACCGGGCGCGCTGGAAAAACTGGTCCACTTGCCTTGCGTTGTAGCCGTACTTGCTGTGCGCCACGCGCTCAAATGCTGCGGGGATCTGGCGACGAATGTCCACTGCCACTGCTTTCCTTCTGGGTGGTTGTCAGGCGCCGCTCAACAGCGCGAAAAGAATATATGCTGCCGGTGCCGCGAAGACGATCGAGTCGAGGCGGTCCATGACCCCGCCGTGACCGGGCAGGATGCTGCTCATGTCCTTGACGCCAAGTTCCCGTTTGACCATGGATTCCGCGAGGTCTCCGGCGGTAGCCGCGGCCACCATGCCCACGGCGAGCACCACACCGACCCACCACGGCCGGCCCAGGACGAAGATGCTGGCGAGGATCCCGATGACCATGGCACCTGCCACCGAGCCAGCGAACCCTTCCCAGGTCTTTTTGGGGCTGATCTTGGGAGCCATCGGATGCTTGCCGAACAGCGCCCCGACGAGGTACCCGAAAGTATCGTTGGACACTACCAGCAGCAACATCACGGCAATCTGCCAGGCACCCGCCGGAACCTGCCCATCGGGCCAGGGACCCGCCGTCGTCGCTCCCCCGCCTGTATGGAGAGGCAGGATGGCAAAGCTGATCAGGAAAGGCACCCAGGCAAGCGTGAAGATTCCGGAGAAGACGCTGCGCGGAGCTCCGGCAGCGCTTTCAAGGGAACGCCAGAGCAGGACGGCCGTGCTGCTCAGCACCATCGCGAAGAGCAGGCTTTCGGTGCCACCGAAGTAAGCCGCCAGCGGCATCGCCACGGTACCGGTCAACACGGGGATGATCGGCATCCTGGTGCCCTGGGCTTCGAGCGCCCGGAAAATTTCCCACACGCCGAGGACCGCAAACGCGGTGGTCAGGAGAACGAACCCCAGCGGCAGGAACAGCAGCCCGCCGAGAACGGCAAAGAGCATGGCGAGCCCGACGCCGATGGCGGCCGGAAGATTCCGGCCGGCCTTGGGCGTTGGGTTGCCTCGTTGGCGTCTGGCGCGTGTGGGAATTCCCTGCGCGGGCGCCGGCTCAGCCTCGCTCATCAGACCTCGAGCAGCTCGGCTTCCTTGCGCTTGAGGAGCTCGTCGATGCCATCGACGTGTGCCTTGGTGATGGCGTCGAGTTCCTTTTCGCCACGGGCACCCTCGTCTTCGCCGGCTTCGCCGTCCTTGACGAGCTTGTCCAGGGCGTCCTTGGCCTTGCGCCGGATGCTTCGGATGGAAACCTTTGCGTCCTCACCCTTGCCCTTGACGATCTTGACGTATTCCTTGCGGCGTTCCTGGGTGAGCTCCGGGATGGTGATCCGGATGACGTTGCCGTCGTTGGACGGATTGGCGCCGACCTCGGAGTCGCTCAAGGCCCTTTCGATGTCGCGCATTGAGGACTTGTCAAAGGGCGTGATCAGGATGGTCCTGGCGTCCGGAATAGCGAAGGAAGCCAGCTGCTGCAGAGGTGTGGGGGTGCCGTAGTATTCCACGATCACCTTGTTGTAGAGACCGGGGTTCGCACGACCGGTACGGATCGACGCGAAATCCTCCTTGGCTACCTCGACCGCCTTGTCCATCTTTTCCCCGGCTTCGAGCAAGGTTTCTTCGATCACGGTTTCTCCTCAGAAATAGTCGCGCCCCGGTCCACGGGCCGCAATGCACAATAAATTTCCGCCCCTGCGGGCGGAAGAGTCCTAGAAATATCCTAGCCCTTGCTAGGGGGTGACCAGGGTGCCCAGCTTTTCGCCGAGGATGGCCCGGGTGACGTTCCCTTCGCCTTCCATGCCAAAGACAACCATGGACAAATTGTTGTCCTTGCACATGGTCATAGCGGTCTGGTCCATGACGCGGATGTCACGGCGCAGGGCCTCGTCGTAGCTGAGCTTTTCGAGCTTCTCGGCCGTGGGATCCTTCTTGGGATCCGCGGTGTACACGCCGTCCACACCGCTCTTCGCCATGAGCACGACGTCGGCATGCACTTCGAGTGCACGCTGGGCCGCCACGGTGTCAGTGGAGAAGTACGGAAGGCCTGCGCCCGCACCGAAGATGACGACGCGGCCCTTCTCCATGTGGCGGATGGCACGGCGCGGAATGTAGGCCTCGGCTACCTGTCCCATAGTGATGGCGCTCTGAACTCGGGTCTCGACGCCCGCCTGCTCCAGGAAATCCTGCAGGGCCAGGCAGTTCATGACAGTGCCGAGCATTCCCATGTAGTCGGCGCGGGAACGGTCCATGCCGCTCTGGGACAGTTCGGCGCCGCGGAAGAAGTTACCGCCGCCGACGACGATTGCCACCTCGACCTCAGAAACAGCCGCGGCGATTTGCTTGGCGATGGCGCGGACGGTTTCCGGGTCCACACCAAGCTTCCCGCCGCCGATGACCTCGCCGGACAGCTTCAGCAGTACACGACGACGGGTCTTCTCCGGATGGATTGCAGTGTTCTCGGTTTCCATGGTGCCTTCCCGTTTGTGGACTCTGGCTAGATTATCTTGCTGGGGGCCGGTCAGAAAGCTGCCGGCCGTGGATGCACTCGGTGCGGGCCTGCCGTTGCATGCAAAAGGGGCGGCCACCGAAGTGACCACCCCTTTTGTATGTCTAACTAGTTTCCGACGCGGAAACGGGCAACGGCAGTTGCCTTGACGCCGGCCTCTTCGAGGACCTGTGCAACGGTCTTCTTGGAGTCCTTGGCGAATGCCTGGTCCAAGAGAACTTCACCCTTGTAGAAGCCCGTAACGCGGCCTTCGACGATCTTGGTGAGAGCGGCTTCCGGCTTGCCTTCGGCCTTGGCAGTCTCTTCGGCGATGCGGCGCTCGGACTCGACCAGTTCGGCCGGGACGTCTTCGCGGCTCAGGTAGTTCGGGGCCATTGCTGCAACGTGGACGGCAACGTCGTGGGCTGCGGTAGCAGCGGCGTCGCCCTCGCCCTCAACGGCGAACAGGACGCCGACCTGGGCCGGGAGGTCCTTGGAGGTCTTGTGCAGGTAAGCGTCAACCGTGCCGCCTTCAATGCGGGCAATGCGGCGGACAACAACCTTTTCGCCAAGAACGGCGCCTTCTTCGACGACAACCTCGGAAAGGGGCTTGCCGTCGACGTCGATGGCCAGCAGGGTCTCGAGGTCGGCAGCGCCGGACTCGACGGCGACGGCCAGGACCTTGTCGGCCAGCTGGATGAACTTGTCAGCCTTGGCGACGAAGTCGGTCTCGCAGTTGACCTCGATCATTACGCCCACGCCGCCGGTGACCTTGGCTGCAACCAGGCCTTCAGCGGTGGAGCGGCCTTCACGCTTGGTAGCGCCCTTGAGGCCCTTGATGCGGATGATCTCGATGGCCTTCTCGGCGTCGCCGTTGGCCTCGTCAAGAGCCTTCTTGACGTCCATCATGCCGGCGCCGGTGCGCTCGCGCAGGGCCTTGATGTCAGCAGCAGTGTAGTTCGCCATGTGAACCCCTCTGTCTAGAAATTTATGTGTTTACGGACTGACAGGACGGCAGCCCACCTGGTGGGCCGCCATCCTGTCAGTAGCTCCCCGCACCGAAATTGGTGCGGGAAAGGTCCGGATTTACTTGTCTGCTTCGGCTTCGCCAGCAGCAGCTTCGGTGGCCTCGGCGGCCGGGGCTTCGACAGCTTCCGCGGCCGGAGCTTCAGCAGCCTCTGCGGCCGGAGCCTCAGCAGCCGGAGCTTCAGCAGCTTCGGCCTTGCTGCCTTCCAGGAGCTCGCGCTCCCACTCAGCCAGCGGCTCTTCCGGGGCCTCTGCAGCACCGGTTGCGCGCTGGTTACGGGCGATGAGGCCCTCAGCAACGGCGTCGGCAACCACGCGGGTCAGCAGGTTTACGGAGCGGATGGCGTCGTCGTTACCCGGGATCGGGAAGTCAACTTCGTCGGGGTCGCAGTTGGTGTCCAGGATGGCAACAACCGGGATGTTCAGCTTCTTGGCTTCGTCAACAGCCAGGTGTTCCTTCTTCGTGTCAACAACCCACAGAACGGAAGGAGCCTTGGTCAGGTTGCGGATACCACCGAGGTTGGTTTCCAGCTTGGTGAGTTCACGGCGAAGGAGCAGGAGCTCCTTCTTGGTGTAACCCGAGCCTGCGACGTCCTCGAAGTTGATCTCTTCGAGTTCCTTCATACGCTGGATGCGCTTGGCAACGGTCTGGAAGTTGGTGAGCATACCGCCCAACCAACGCTGGTTGACGTACGGCTGGCCAACACGGGTAGCCTGCTCGGAAATTGCTTCCTGAGCCTGCTTCTTGGTGCCGACGAACAGGACGGTGCCGCCGTGGGCGACAGTAGCCTTGACGAACTCGAAAGCGCGGTCGATGTAGGACAGCGACTGCTGAAGGTCAATGATGTAGATGCCGTTGCGCTCCGTGAAGATAAATCGCTTCATCTTCGGGTTCCAACGACGGGTCTGGTGTCCAAAGTGGACGCCGCTGTCAAGCAGCTGGCGCATAGTTACGACGGGCATGCCGACGCTCCTTCCGGCAGGTCATTCATGAGAGAGCCACACGGGCCGCTCTTACCCTGCCAATAGTTGACGGTTAATTAGCCGGACCCGAACGGGCCTTGGCTCCTGGCATCCATTGCACTTCTCATCCGGCCAATGACTCGCCGGACCGCAAGAGGCACAATCCTCCGCAGCACTGAATCCGCGAGGATTCGCAATTGGAGGGTTGGATACGCGTAGTCAGCCTGGGACCCCCGCGCAACTGAATGAGAAGCGCTTCTGAACAAGCTTGAGGGCACAGCAAACTGCTCCACCAAGTGTACTACAGCGCCTCCGGCCTTATGACCGCAAAAGCCCCGGATTCAGCCTCCATCCTTCGGCAGGTTTCCCGCACCGTTTTCCACATAGCCGAACTGGCGGCTTCCGGACACTCCGGCGCCAACGAAGGCTTGTTCCATGAAAACTGCACATCTTCCGGCCTATGTTCTTTTGCTCGCTGCCTTGGTCACGGCGCCTGCCGTTGAGTCGTCACCGCCGGGCGCGACCAGCCCGCCCGGCACCCGCCCGGGCTGGGCGTGGCCGCTCTCCCCCAAGCCCGCCGTCGTTCGCGCCTTCGACCCTCCGGACAAGCCGTGGTTGAGCGGGCACCGCGGCGTGGATTTACAAGCAGCCGACGACGGCGTCACGGTCGCCACGCCCGCCGACGGCACCGTGAGCTTCGTAGGCCTCGTGGTGGACCGTCCAGTGATCACCATCGACCACGGGGGCGGGCTACGGAGCAGCTTAGAGCCCGTGGACAGCGAACTCGCAGAGGGGGCCACGGTGAACAAGGGCCAAACCATCGGGGTACTGGAAACCGGCCACTGCGCGGGATCACCGTGCCTTCATTGGGGAGCGCGGCATGGGGAGGACTACGTCAACCCGCTCGCCTTCGTCACGGATCTCCGGCCGTCCGTGTTGCTGCCGCTAGACGGTGTGCTGCCTCTAGACGATGGCGGAAATGCCCGTGATGGCCCTTCCCGTGACAAGGGTGTTGATTTCGTGGGTGCCCTCGTAGGAGTAGATCGCCTCGGCGTCGGCGAAGATCTTTGCCATCTCATAGTCCGTGACAATGCCGTTGCCGCCCAGGATGCCGCGGCCCAGGGCAACGCTTTCGCGCATGCGGGCCGCGGTGAAGGCTTTCGCCAGCGCGGATTGCTCGTCCTTGGCCACCCCGGCATCCTCAAGCTGAGCGAGACGGACCATCATGCCCATGGAGCTCACTGTGTTGCCCAGGATCTGCACGAGTTGTTGCTGCACCAATTGGAACGATGCCAGGGGCCTCCCGAACTGCATCCGTTCAACCGCGTAGCGGCGGGCAACGTCGAACGCGGCAAGCTGCTGGCCCACTGCCTGCCACGCGACCGAAAGCCGCGTGACTTTGAGGACCTTGTTGGTGTCCCTGAAGCTGTTTGCGTAGGCCAGCTTGAAGAAGTCGGGGACAACCACGTTCTCGAGGGTGATGTCGGCGTTCTGGACGGTCCGCAGCGAGATCTTGTTCTCGATCTTGCTGGCCTTGAATCCGGGGAGGCTCGTGTCCACCAGGAAACCCTTGACCTGATTGTCGCCGAGGTCGCGGGCGAAGACCACAACCCAGTCCGAGAAAGTGGCGTTGCCGATCCAGCGCTTGGCCCCGTTGAGGATCCAGTTGCCGCCGTCGCGGCGCGCAGTAGTCCGGGTGCCGCCTGCGACGTCCGAGCCGCCCAGTGGCTCGGTCAGTCCAAAGGCACCGATTTTCCTGAGGGAGTAAATGTCCGGCAGCCAGGCGTCCTTTTGCTCTTGAGATGCCAGCGCCTCGATGGAGCCAGTGAACAAGCCATCGTGAACGCCCATGAACGTGGCAATCGAGGCATCGGCGCGGGTTGCCTCTGCGTGGACAAGGCCAGCGAAAAGGTTGGAATAGCCTTGACGCCTTACCGGGCTGACCAGGTCAATTTCGGCCAGTTTGGGGATCAGGTCCATGGGGAACTCGCCGCGGTTCCAGCAATCGACGGCAATCGGTTTGACCTCACGGGAAAGGAAAGCCCGGATCTCAGCCAGCCGGTCCTGCTCCTTGCCCGTGAGCAATTGCTCAAAGCCATAGAAGTCGCCGTCGGCGTACGGGAGATTCTCGAGGTCGATTGCTGCCTTGGACATGGCACTCCTTCGCGTAAGTTACTGGTGAGTAACTTACAGCAATGACAGTGCTCCACACAAGCAAGCAGGTGCACCGATCTGTTGGCGGACTGCTGTCTTCCTTAGCGTCATCGTCCGGAGCGGGAATGGTTGCCGTTAACCTCCGGGTCTCCCGGTGTTTGCCTTTTACACGGTTCCCTCCCAGCCCGCCTCCATAGCTTGGCAGGGACATCGTTTCCCCAATCTAAGGACGATTTTCAATGCCTGTTACACCCAACAAGCTCAAGCGGACCTCGATGGTATTGGTGGGCGCCGCAGTCGCCGCCTCCGCTTTTGCCTCCGTTGCCCTGCCGGCATCCGCCGCTGACGAGGGCGAAGCACACGCCCCGGCCGCCGGATTCACCGTGAAGACCTTCTCCCCGGTCGGCACCGAGTCAGCACCTGACGACATCACTCGCATGGGCGACTCCGTGTACGTCTCGTTCCAGAATGGCGTCGGCCCCTTGGGCGAGGCCTCTGCAAACGGCACCACAGCCAGCACAATTCAGCAGTTCAGCCTCGACGGCAAGCCCGGCAAGTCCTGGCAGGTCACGGGCAAGGTTGATGGGCTTACGGCCGACCCGGAACACCACCGTCTCCTCCTCACCGCCAACGAGGACGGCAACTCGAGCTTCTCGACCCTCAGCCCTGAGCAGGCGAAGCCGCTGACCACGTACACATATTCGGGCCTCACCCACGGTGGGGGAACCGATGCCGTATCTGTCGTGAACGGCAAGATCCTCGTCAGTGCCTCAGCGCCGGTTGATACTTCGGGTCCCGCCGCCTATTCCGTTGCATTGGAAGGCGCCACCGCCAAACTGACGCCTCTTTTCGGCGACAGCGCCACGGCTACCGCAGCCAATGGCCCCCAGGCTGGAAAGGCGACCACGCTCGGCCTCACGGACCCGGACTCCAACACACAGGTTCCGGCGGCCGCTCCGCGGTTCAAGAACTCCTTCATGCTTGACGCGCAGGCGGACCAGCAGTTGATCTTCGCTTCCAACCCGGGCAGCAGCAAGCAAGCTCTCCAGGTGCTTTCGGTTGCCCAGCCCTTGGATGACACCGTGTTCGCGGCCCACTCCAACCAGACCCTCCTGGTCACGGATCCGAAGGACAACAAGGTCTTCTCCATCACTGGCCCGTTCAAGGCCGGCGAAGCCGTCTCCACGGTGGTGCCCGACGCCGGACCCGCCTATCTGGCAAACCTGGACTTGGGAACGGGGGCTCTCGCCCCGATCAAGGAACTGGCCTCCATCCAGCCCAAGGGCTTGATGTTCACCGGCGGCGCCGGGGACGACTCAAACGAAGGTCAGCGCTCCGAGTAACGCTCGCATTCGAAAGAACCCCTGACCGGGCGAATTCTAGGGGTCGTTGCAACACCGATGGTGTCTAGTTCGTCAATAGTAGGTCACGCAGGCGCTCGGCTGGGGTATCCCAGCTGAGCGTTTTGCGTGGGCGTGCATTGAGTTCCTGGGCTACGTGCTCGAGGTCCTCGGGACCGT
>NZ_JBFRHB010000030.1:0-63715 GCF_052115645.1 Arthrobacter sp. 2MCAF14
CCACCAGGACTACTACGAACGACACCGAGGAAGATTCCGCCAACGACCCACCACACCGGCCCCCGCCACACACGCCGGGATCAACCTCCCCCAGACCAAAACACCCCAAAAACCAGCCCAGTGACTCCACACAGCTTGACAACTTTCGCCACTCCCAGGTGATCCAGCAGAATGTCGGCCAACTCATCCACATACGGCACATTCCGTGGGGCGTCAGCTGCAATTCCATGGATAGCTGGATCCATGGATGCCCTGGATTTCCTCTCCTCAGTTGGCGGCGTCGCCCGGGTAGGTCTACTTCGCGCCAACGGCTATACGCCCTCAGCAATCCACAAGTTGGCTTCCGCCGGGGCTCACCAACCACGAAAGGGCGTGTGGGCCCTCCCGTCGGCGGATCCGGAATACCTCACGGCGATCCTCAACAATGGGCATATCACGTGCGCGAGTGCAGCTTTACGCTACGGCCTGTGGATCAAAGACAAGCCCATGCGCTTGCATCTGGCTACACGGCATTGCCGGGGCAGCGGCTTCGTCCGGCATGGCGGGCTTCGCCGCTCTCCGGAGAATGCCGTCCCCATGGCATCCGTAGAAGACACCGTCATTCACGCTCTGACCTGTTTGCCGGACGCGGATGCTATTTCCATTGCGCAGTCGGCCATGCAGCAGTTCGGCATCCCGCAGGCCATGATCGAAAGTGAGATCTCTGCCGACTACTACGGAAACGCCAGAAGGCTTCTGGCCAAGGCCGACGGCCTGTCCGAATCCGTGCCCGAGATCAGCGCCCGTCTGCAGTTTGAGTCAGAAGGCAATGTTCCGCCGGAAGTCCGAATCGTTCTAAATCCGACGCGGTCAGTCCTGGAAGTACTCGATCTTGGCGCCGATGGTGTTGAGCCGCTCGGCCAGGTCCTCGTATCCGCGCTCAATCACGTAGATGTTGCGCAACTCAGACGTGCCGCGGGCCGCCAGCATCGCCAACAGCAGGCAAGCTGCGGGTCGGAGTGCCGGAGGGCATCCGACTTCCGCACCACGCCACTTGGTGGGGCCATTGACGTAGATGCGGTGCGGATCGAGGAGTTGGACCTGGGCGCCGAGCTTGTTGAGCTCGGTCAAGTAGATCGCCCGGTTCTCGTATACCCAGTCGTGGATCATGGTCTGGCCCTCGGCATTGCCGGCGATGACCGCGAAGAACGGCAAGTTGTCGATGTTTAGCCCCGGGAACGGCATCGGATGGATCTTGTCTTCCGGGGCGCGCAACCGTGATGGCTTGGTAGTGACATCCACCAGGCGAGTCCGTCCGTTGCGGGCAAAGTACTCCCCGGAGATGTCGAGCTGCTGGCCCATCTGCTCAAGCGTGGCCAGTTCGATCTCCATGAACTCGATGGGGACCCTGCAAATGGTGACTTCCGAGTTGGTCACGATGCCCGCGGTGATGAGGCTCATGGCCTCGATCGGGTCTTCCGACGGGAAGTACTCAATGTCGACGTCGATCGCCGGGCGGCCCGTGATCTTCAGGGTGGTTGTCCCGATGCCGTCGATCACCACGCCGAGCCCCTGCAGGTAGAAACAGAGGTCCTGAACCATGTAGTTGGGGCTGGCATTGCGGATCACGGTAGTACCGCTGCGGTGTGCGGCGGCCATGATGGCGTTCTCCGTCACGGTGTCGCCGCGCTCCGTGAGGACAAAGGTGCGGTGCTCGCCGTCGGCCGGTGGAGCCTGCACGGAATAGAAGCCGGACTTGGCCTCCACCGAGAGCCCGAACTGCCGCAACGCCTGCATGTGCGGTTCCACGGTTCGAGTCCCGAGATCGCAACCGCCGGCGTAGGGCAGCTGATACGAGGCCGCCTCATCCAAGAGGGGGCCCAGCAGCATGATGACGCTGCGGGTGCGGCGCGCCGCCTCCACGTCCATGGAGGCAAGGTCCAGGGTCTCCGGGCGGCGGATGCGAAGATCGTTGCCGTTCAGCCAGGTGCACTCGACACCAATTGAGGTCAAAACCTCGACGATCCGGTTGACTTCTTCGATCCGGGCAAGCCGACGCAAGATAGTGGTGCCGCGATTGATGAGGCTCGCGCAAAGCAGTGCGACGCCGGCATTCTTGCTGCTGTTGACGTCCACCGAGCCGGAGAGCGTGCGGCCGCCCTCCACACGCAGGTGGGTCATCTGCCGTTTGCCGACTTTGACGATGGTTCGTCCGAAGATCGACTCAAGGCGCTCGATCATGCGGAGGCTGAGGTTCTGCTTGCCCTGTTCCATGCGGGCAATGGCGCTTTGGCTGGTGCCCAGTTCCGAAGCGAGCTGTCCTTGTGTCCAGCCCTTTTCGCCGCGGGCGTCGCGAAGAAGGAGACCTACATGTTCGGCAGTCGGTTGCGTCATAACCAATAAATATCACGGATGGTCTATCAATCGGAGGTTTCGTGAAGCAACTCGCCGATTTTGTCGCAGAATAGTCGTCTCGTGCGATATTCACGGCGGTGGGGACTAGTTGGGCTGCTTCAGCCAGACGAAGTGCCACGTCCCTGCCCACTGGGCAGCGAGCACCGCCGCGGCTGCGATGAGCAGTCCGCCAGCGAGAACCCAGACGTCCAGGCGACTGTAGGTGGATTCGCGCGCCCAGGTCCGCCGTCCACCGCCGAAGCCGCGCGCCTCCATGGTCACGGCCAAGCGGGACGCCCGTCGGATCGCCTGGACTAGTAGCCCGAAGCTTTGGCCGAGCATGGCCTTGAAGCGTTGCGGCGGGCTCCCGTGCGAGCCGACACCCCGTGCGCGCCGTGCCATGCCGATGGTCTGCCACTCCTCCGCCATGAGTCCCACGAGCCTCAGCGCCGCCAAGGTGCCCAGGACAAAACGGTGCGGCAGTTTCGCCTTCTGCGCCAGGGAATCGGCGAGGTCGGTGGGGTCGGTGCAGCTCATCAGGAGAATGGCCGGCAACGCTATGGCAAGGCCGCGCAGCATGAACCCGAGTCCTAGCTGAAGCGAGCCTTCGCTGATAGACCAGATCCCGACGTCGAGCAGTATCCTTCCGCTGTCCGCCGACAGGATCGCGGTGCTCCAGCCTCCAAGCGCGGCCGCGATAATCAGGGGCCAGCCGCGCTGCCACAGCAAGCGCACGGTGAGCCCCGCGAGGGGGAACAACGCCAGTTCGCCGATGAGCGCCGTCGAAGCTGACACCAGGTCGATGGACAGCGCCAACACCAGCGTGATCAGGAAGACCGACACGAACTTGGCCAGCGGATTCGCGCGTGTCAGGAGTGCATTGTTGCCTCGCAGGGTCAGGGTTTCCCTCATGCCGCACCCGCTTCCTGCCGGGCCCCGCCTTGGAACGCATGCTCGAGCCGAATTTCGGTCCCGCCCAGGACGGAGCTGAACTCCTGGTCGTGGGTCACGGACACCACGGAGGTGCCGGCGTCGAGCAGTTCGGACAGGAACGACGCAAGCTCGGCCCAAGTGTTCGCGTCCTGGCCGAAGGTGGGTTCGTCCAGCACCAGGACCCGGGGGTGGGCGGCGAGCACCGTCGCCACGGACAGCCGGCGCTTTTCGCCCCCGGAGAGCGTGTACGGATTGGCGTCCACCAAATGCCCCAGGCGCAGCCGTTCCAACAACTCGTCCACCCGTTCCTCGCCATGGCCAAGGTGCTTGGGGCCGAACAGGAGCTCGTCGAGCACGCGGCCGGTCACGAACTGATGTTCAGGCTCTTGGAACACGGTCCCGATGCGGGAGATCAGCTGCTGGGCCTTCCACTTGAACGGGTCGGTGCCGGCCCCGTCGCTGAGCCCGACGGCGGCAGTCACCATGCCGGACACCGGCGCCAACAAGCCCGCGAGGGTCAACGCGAAGGTCGATTTTCCGGCGCCGTTGGGACCGGTGATGGTCAGGGCCTGCCCGGCGAGCACTTCGGCGTCAAGTCCGGACTGCACAGGAAGGGGCGGGATCGTTTTGAACCCGCGGCGCCGTGGCCGTTCGCGGGACACCGCGAGCTCCTGCGTGGCGAGCAGCAGCCCTCCAGCGTTGCCGGGGCCGGCCCCTGCTCCGGAACCTGTTCCCGAACGTGGCCGGGTGGCCGGCACGTACCCGGGCACCCACACGCCCGCAGCAATGAGCATGTCCCTTGCTTGCACCAACACGGTGTCCGGATCGCCGTCCAGGAGCACCGCCGGCGTCGACCCTTCCGTGGAGGAGGAGCTGCCCGGCTGCAGCACCACGATCCGGTCCACGAGGTCTTTCCAGACGGAGACCCGGTGTTCCACCACCACCAAGGTAGCGCCGGTCTTGTCCAGGCAGCGGCCCACGGCATCGCGCACTTCCAAAACGCCGGCCGGGTCAAGGTTGGCGGTCGGCTCGTCCAGGAGGATCAAGCCGGGCCGCATCGCCAGGATGCCGGCCAGTGCAAGGCGTTGCTTCTGCCCACCCGAGAGGGCCGACGTCGGGTGGTCGAGCGCGAAGTTGCCGCTGGCACTGCCACCGGCACTACGCAGGAGCCCGACGTCGTCGAGCGCTTCATGGACGCGTTTCCAGATCTCTTCCCGTGGCACGCAAAGGTTCTCGGCACCGAACGCGACGTCATCGCCCAGCCGGGAAAGCACCACCTGGGTTTCGGGGTCCTGTTGCATGAGTCCGGCACGGCCCCGCTGGGCCTTCGGCGAAACGCCGTCCACGAGCAGCGAGCCCGTCTCGTCGGCGTCGTCACCTTCCTCGCCCAACACGCCCGCCAAGGCATGCAGGAGCGTCGACTTGCCCGCGCCCGAGGGGCCGAGCAGGAGCACACGCTCCCCTGGACGAATATCCAGGTCCAGGGCGTGGATGGCCTGCGTGGTGCGGCCAGCGTGCCGCCAGCCCCAGCCTTGCGCGGAAATGGCGGCGGGTCGCACCACAGCAGGGGTGCCGGAATCAGGACTGGGCATCAGGAAAAGACGGGCTCCGAGGCGGCCTTGCGGGACGCGAACGCGCTCAGGACACCGGTCTTGGCCAGGCCGCGGGTCGCGATCCAGGACAGGGCTCCGGCAATGACGGCACCGGAGATCGTGCAGAACACGATGTACGCGAGCTTGTCGACCGGTTCGTAGGCGATGTTCCAGCCCCACGGCAGGAAGGAGTCGTTCAAACCGCAGAACAGGCCCGCGCCGGCACCTGCCAGCAGGGACACCGGCAGGTTGAACTTCTTGTACATGAAGGCCAGGAAGATGAGTTCCGCGCCGAGACCCTGGAGCAGGCCCGAGATCAGGACCGTGGTGCCGTACTGCGAACCCATGATGAGCTCGCTGGTGGCGGCCACCGTCTCGCAGAAAATTGCCGCACCGGGCTTGCGGACGATGAGCATGCCCAGGACTGCCGGGATCATCCAGCCGCCGGCGATCAGGCCGCTCAGCGGCGGGTAGCCGGCGGACATCGGCGTAGCAACCAGAGCCATCTGGTCCCATGCCCAGAAGATCACGCCACCGGCGATCGAGATCAGTGCCGCCACGACGATGTCCACGACGCGCCAGCTGTAACCAGGCTTGGTGAGGCCCGGCCTTGCAGAAATACCAGTCATTTTGTCCTCCTGAGGAACAGGAGGGGAAAGTGTTTCCGGTTGCCTGCGAGCGGTTTCCGCCGCCCCGGTCCGGACACTATGAGAACTCGACTCCCTTGCGCCGGTACTAGCCGGATCAGGTTCGAGGGTCTGCGGCTGTCCGCACTCTCAGCGCCCGTCATCCGTGCCGCATTGCTGCGAGCCCGACGGCGGCGCTCCCCTGTCGTTATCAATCCACCCTTTTGGGCGTGGTTCAGTTTACACCTTGGCGGGGTTGCGGGCGCTGTGCTGGCCTACGCGGAACGGTCACAAACATGTGGGACGACGGATTCTGCTGGATCATTCGCCGGGCGAGCCCTGGCCGGCGCGGATTGGCGCGGGCGGGCGCAGAAGCTGGGAGAATGATCCAGCAGAATGTGACGCAGCGCGGGCAAAGGAGCGGTCTTGGCAGGCATTGGCGAAGCGAACAGCACCACGGTGGCCGAACCTAGGCTCGCCGCGAGCGTGATCCTGGTCCGCGAGGCCCCCGTTCACACGGTTCAGTCAGACCCGGAGGTTCCGGCGGATGCCGGGCGCGGCCTGGAGGTGTTCGTGCAGCACCGCGTGACCACGATGGATTTCGCCGCGGGCATGGTCGTCTTCCCCGGGGGGCGAGTGGACCAGGCGGACAGCTCCGGCTGGGACTTCGAGGACGACGTCGTCGAGCGGCACGCCAACGCCTGGCGCCGGAGCAGCATCGCCGTCGAGCCCGCTTCGGCCCGGTTCAACGCCGGCCGGGTGCTGGCGGCTGCACAGCGCGAGGTGTTCGAAGAGGCCGGGCTGAAGCTCGACGCCGCCACCCTCCGCCCGTGGGCCAACTGGGTCACCCCGGCAGACCAGCCCAAGCGCTTCGACACATACTTCTACCTTGCCTGCCCGCTTTCCGGTGCCGAGCCAAGGCACCAAACCACGGAAGCGTCATCGTCCTTGTGGATGCCGGTCCGCGGAATCCTGGATGCCGAAGCCGCCGGAACCCTCAAGCTCATGCCGCCCACGCTGGCGCTGCTGGATGAGCTCCTCGCTCTCGGCACGGTGGAAGCGATACTGGCCGAGGACCGTGACATCGTGCCCGTCCGTCCAAAGCCTGGAGCTTTGGAGGAGTTCTTCCGGCTGAGGCGCCAATCCCCAACCGTTGCTCCGGAACTGCCCTGAAGTGGGGTTAGGCTGGGGACGGTCCTGTTTCCTCCCGCAAGGAGTCCCGGAATGAACCTCCTCATCAAGCTGCTCGGCACTGGCGTCAGCATCGGCGCAGGCTTTGTCGGCACCAAGATCGTCAATGCGTTGTGGGAAAAGTCCACCGGCAAGAAGCCTCCCAAGGGTCACGACGACATGGAGGCAAGCCTGCGCTCGGCACTGACCTTCGCACTGATTTCGGCGACCGTCAGCGCAGTCATCCAGGTTTTCGCAAGCCGCAGTACCCAGCGTGCCATCTCGCGTTTCTCGAAGACGCAGGACATCGTCTAGGCTGACGGCCCGCCGTCCCGGCCGTTCGCGGCTGAGCTCCCGCCGTTCCCGGTGTGGGGCATTGCCGGTCCCGTTTCCTGCGCTTTCTCCGCTGCCCGCTGACCGGCAGCCCGGAGCACCACGGCCTCAAGTTCGTCTATGCTCAGCAACTCGCGGTGGAGGTGCTTGGTCCGGTAGCCTGCGCGGCCCACCATGTGTGCGGACACGGGCACGGTCAGCAGTTGGAAGATCCAGGCGACTGCCAGGATCGGCCAAACCCACCATTCGCGCATCTGCAGCCCGATGGCCGCCAAAACAAGGAACAACCCCAGCACTTGCGGCTTGGTAGCTGCGTGCATGCGGCTCATCAGGTCCGGGAAACGCAACAGGCCGATTGCCGCGCCCAATGACATGAGCGCACCAACAATCAGCAACACTGCGGTGACGGCATCGATCACGCCGTCAACTCCGGTGGCATTAGGAGTCATTGACCTGTCCCCTTCGGTCGGCCACGAAGCGCGCCACCGTCACCGAGCCAACGAACCCGATCAGCGTCAGCGCGACGAGCAGCACCAAGTTGTTGAGGTGTCTGTTGACGGCCATGTCGATGGCCAGCGCGGCGCCCAGTATGGCGAGAAGCACGTCTGAGGCGAGCACCCGGTCCAGCAGGGAAGGCCCGACGGCGATCCTATAGATCGCGCCTGCCGCCGCGAGGCTAAGAATCACCGCCGTGACGATCAGCACGATGTCTTTCATGAGCGATCTCCCGTCGTTGCAGGCCAGCCTTCGGCCTGGAGTGCGTCCATTTCCGCGCGGGTACCCATGATCCGGATCAGCGAGGCCTCCGTATCCTGGACTTCCTTGCGCAGCTTGGCGGTGTCCACATCGTTGCGGACATTGAGCCCGTGGATATAGAGCGTGGACGTGGAGCGATCCACCTCCACCACCAAGGAACCCGGAATCAGGGAAATCACGTGCCCGGTGGCAGTCACCATGAGGTCGGAATGGCTGCGCAGGGGAACAGCGACCACGGCGTTGGTTACCGAAGGCCCGCGGAAGACCGCCAAGTACATGACCTGGAAACTCGCGGCCACCACTTTGCCAAGGAACACTGCGGCGAAAGGAATGGCGCGCAACACGTGGAATCGACCGCTGAGCTCCACTGGAGGCAAGTAGAAGACCCTGGCTACCACCACCGCGATCAGCGCACCAAACACCAAGTTGCCGGGGCTGAAGTCCCGCCAAAGCGCACCCCAGACGACCACCAGCCAGACCAGCAGGGGCAACTCGGTGCGGAACGAAATCCGCTTGCGGCTCACTTGCCACCTCCCTGCACCGGCGCAGCGATCTCCGGAACCTTGGCATTCCCGCCGAGCACGGAATGGATGTACGCCGTACGGTCCAGCATCTGTTCCGCGGAGTTTCCGGCCAATTGGAACAGCGGGCCGGCGAAGACCGTCAGCGCCACGCCAAAGACCACCAGCGCGGCAGTTGGCCCCACCATGGTCCGCGGAAGCAGGCCGACTGCTGCCGTGTCCTTGAGGGCGGCGGCCGGGTATTCCGCGTCCTCGGGCTTCCGCCAGAATGCGCGGTTCCAGACCCGGGCAATTGCCAGCAATGTCAAGAGGCTCGTGACCACGCCGCCCACCACCAAGGTAATGGCCAGGGGTGTCCCGAGGGCGATGCCTGCCTGCAGGAGTCCGAGCTTCCCCAGGAACCCTGAGAAGGGCGGGATTCCCGCGAGGTTCATGGCTGGAATGAAGAACAAGAGCGAGAGGAGCGGAGACAGCTTGGCAAGCCCACCCAGCCTGTCCATAGACGAGCTGCCACCGCGGCGCTCGATCAAGCCCGTCACCAGGAACAGGCTCGTTTGGACCGTGATGTGGTGGGCCACATAGAACACCGCAGCAGCAAGCCCCGCAACGGAAGACATGGCCAGCCCGAACACCATGTAGCCGATGTGGCTGACCAGGGTGAAGGAGAGTAATCGTTTGATGTCACTCTGGGCTATGGCGCCGAGAATGCCCACCAGCATGGTGAGGAGCGCTACCACCATCAACGGGGTATTCAAGGTGTCGCCCGGGAAGAGCAGGGTCTCCGTGCGGACCATTGCGTACACGCCCACTTTGGTGAGCAGGCCGGCGAACACGGCAGTGACCGGTGCCGGTGCGGTCGGGTACGAGTCGGGCAGCCAGAAGGACAGCGGGAACACAGCAGCCTTGATGCCGAAGGCCACGAGCAGCATGACGTGGAGCAGGTTCCTGGTGCCTGGATCCAATCCGGCCAGCTTGACGGCGAGATCCGCCATGGTGATGGTCCCGGTGGCTCCGTAGATCATCGCAATAGCGATCAGGAACAGCACAGAAGACACGACGGAAACCACCACGTACGTGACCCCGGCGCGGATGCGCGGACCGGTGCCGCCCAGCGTCATGAGCACATAGCTTGCCGTCAGCAGGATTTCGAAGCCCACGTACAGGTTGAAGAGGTCACCTGTCAGGAAAGCGTTCGAGACTCCGGCTACCAGGATCAAGTAAGTCGGGTGGAAGATCGACACCGGCGCCTCGCGGTCGCCGTCGGCCATGCCCTGGCCGGTGGCGTAGATGAGCACCGCGAGGCTGATGACGGAGGAAACCACCAACATGAGCGAGGAGAACTGGTCCACCACCATCACCACGCCAAACGGCGGCTGCCAGCCACCCAGAGTGACGGAGGCTGTGCCCGTGGTCCATACCGAGGCAAGGAGCCAGCATTCCAGGAGCAAGGTCAGGGACAATAAACCGATGCTGACCGCGCGTTGGGCCCGCGGATTCCTGTTCAGGGCGAACGTCAGGGCGGCACCGAGGATGGGAAGTACGACGGCGAGCGGCGCCAGGCTGGCGATGTTCACTGGGGGCCCCCTTCCTTGGCTGCTTCGGTTACTGCCGTAACCGGGAATTCGGACGTTTCCTCAGGAACCACGGAGTCGTCTTCGGCGTCAAAGCTGGGTGTCTTCGCCACACGTCGGTCTTCGGCGTCGTCCTGGATGTCGTCTTGACGTGCCAACGCCCAGGTCCGGTAGATGATGCCGAGCATGAATGCCGTCACCGCGAAGGAAATCACGATCGACGTCAGGATCAAGGCTTGTGGCAAAGGATCGTTGTAGTCGCGAGGATCCGTCGATTTGTTGAACAGCGGGGCCAGCCCGGCATATCCGCCCGTGGCGAGGATCAACAGGTTGGTTGCGTTGGCCAGGAGCATAAGCCCCAGGAGAACGCGCGTCAGGCTGCGTTCCAGGATTAAATAAATTCCGCAGGCATAGAGCACTCCCATGACGATCAACAAGGTCAAGTTGACGCTCATGGGGTCCCCTTCCCTGGCGCAATAGTTGCGGTGGTTGCCGCAGTTGCGGTGGCGGTGGCGGCTTCGGACCGGGCTTCCCCGGAACCCCGAGCGTCTCCGCCAACGGTCTCTTCGAAGTGTTCGTCGATCTCGGCTCCCAAGCTGCGCAGCACGTCCAAGGCCAGCCCTACGACCACGAGGTACACGCCGATGTCGAAGACCGTCGAGGTCACGAACTTGATGTCACCGAACAGCGGTAGCCAGAACCCGATGATGGCACTTTGGAACACTTGGCCGCCCAGCAGCAGAGGGACGAAGCCCGCCGCGGCCGCCGTCGCAAGACCTGTTCCCAGCAGCATGCCGGCGCTGATCGGTGCGGCTTCCCGCAACTCGAACCGTCCGCCGGCCAAGTAGCGGATGGTCAGGGCGAGCCCGGCAGTGAGTCCGCCGGCGAAGCCGCCTCCCGGAAGATTGTGTCCCGCCAGCAAGAGGTACACGGAGAAAACGATCATCGAGTGGAAAATAAGCCGCGTAACCACTTCGAAGATGATGGAACGCCGTTCCGGAGCAAGGGTTCGGCCGGCCACGAGCCAAGGGTCCGTCAGGGAGCCCGCGAACTTGCGGACGAGTGCCAGCGAGGCGTCGTCGCGCGAACTGCCCCCGGCCGTGGCGCGCCTTCCGACAATGCCCTCGGGAATCGTGGCGGCCTTGTTGAGGCGCTCACCCCTGCCGCGGACAAAGATCAAGCTCGCGACGCCGGTAGCGGCGACTGCCAGTACCGAGATCTCACCGAAGGTGTCCCAGGCCCGGATGTCCACCAGCGTCACGTTGACTACGTTGAGTCCGCCGCCGCCTTCATAGGCCAGCCGGGGGAACGAGAGCGACACGGGCTCGGCGATGCGTGCGCCCATCGCGTAGATCGCCACGAAGATCATGGTGACGGCGAACGCCACACCGATAATGACGCGAACCACCCGGTATTTGCCGCCGGTGCGGTCCCGGAGCTCCGGAGGGAGGCTGCGCATGGCCAGCACGAAGGCCACGAGGATGATGGTCTCCACGAGCATTTGCGTCAAGGCGAGGTCCGGGGCTCCCTGCAACGCGAACATGAGCGCGATGCCGTAGCCCGTGACAGACACCATCAGCACTGCGAGGAAGCGCTTATTGGCACGGACGGCGGCCAGCGCGCCAACCACGATTCCTGCCGCGGCGATGAGCTGGAGCGGAGAATTCGGGTCGACCAAAAAGAGACCGCCCGGGAGGGGCTTGTTGGCCACGATAAGTGCCGTGAGCGGAACGGCGAACGCCACGGTGAGAATAACCGCCAGGTAGAAGTAGAGGGAACCGCGCTGCGTGCGCCCCGTGACCCAGACGGCGACGTCGTCCAAGGCCCCGATGGTGCGCTGGTAGGCGCGATCGCCGTCCACCCAGTCCGGGATACGACTCTGCGCCCGCGCCACGAGGTTCCGGGCATAGAACATCACGACGCCGGCCGCGAACGTCACGGCGGTCAGTCCCAAGGCGGGCGTCAGTCCGTGCCACAGCGCAAGGTGGCTGGCCCCGGCTCCGGTTGGTCCGGCTGCGTTTGTTCCGGCAGCGGGTTCTACAAAGAGCGCGGCATACGGCTGGATCCACCCGTCCACGGGATCCGGCCACAGGCCGTACACGATGGTGAGGAAGCTCAAGATGGCGGGCGCGGCCAGGAACGATGGCTGGATGGCCTTGAACGGCGTCCGGTCCACGCCCGGCTTGGTGGCGAACGCACCCCACATAAAGCGGGCGCTGTAAGCGAACGTGAGGATGGACCCCAGGACCAAGCCGACTAGGAGGACCAGCCCCCACGGTTGGGAAGCAGGGGCAGTACCCGAGTGATCTGTGCCGTAGTGGACGAACGCTTCGAACACGGATTCCTTGGCCACGAAACCTGCCAGCGGCGGTATGCCGGCCATGGACGCGGCGGCGATGCCCGCCACGATGGCGAGCGCCCTGGAGGACTTGTACACCCCCGAGAGCTTGCGGATATCGCGCGTGCCGGATTGGTGGTCGATGATGCCCACCACCAGGAACAACGCGGCCTTGAACAGACCGTGTGCCAGCAACAGCGCGAGTCCTGCCAGCGCGGCGTCGGGCCGGCCGAGGCCCACCACCATGGTGAGGAACCCGAGCTGGCTGACGGTTCCATAGGCGAGGATGAGCTTGATGTCAGTCTGCCGGAGCGCCCGGTAGCCGCCCACCAGCATCGTTGCCAGGCCGAGCCCGAGCACCAGCGGCAACCAGTACGGGCTTTCGCTGAACCCGGGCGCCATTCGGGCGACGATGTAGATCCCGGCCTTCACCATGGCCGCTGCATGCAGGTAGGCGCTCACCGGGGTGGGGGCGGCCATGGCACCCGGGAGCCAGAAGTGGAAAGGGACCAGCGCCGATTTGGTAATCGCACCTACCAAGATGAGTACGACGGCGGCAGCAACCGCACCTTGTGCGGTTCCCGTGACGAGGGCGGCCGCTTCAGTCATGATCGCCGATATCCGGTATGTTCCGGCCACTTGGCCCAGAATGATGAGGCCGACGAGCATGGCCAGGCCGCCAGCGGTGGTGACCATGAGGGCCTGCAAAGCCGAGCGCCGTGCGGAAAGGCGGGTGCGCGCATAGCCGATCAGCAGATAGGACAGGACGGTGGTGAGTTCCCAGAAGATGAACATCATCAGCAGGTCGTCGGCCGTCACCAGGCCGAACATCGCCCCGGCGAAGGCAAGAAGTTGCGCTCCGAACCCGCCTAGGTCGGCATCCTTGTTCTTGAAGTACCGGGCGCAATAGACCAGGACCAGCGCGCCGACCCCCAGGACCAGCAGGGACATCACCCACGCCAGGACGTCCATGCGGAAGGCGAATTCAAGCTTGAGGTTCGGAATCCACGGGAGGGTTTCTTCAATGAAGCCGCCGGTGGGGTCCCCGCCTTTTCCGGGATAGATCCGGTCGTACTGCAGGAGCAGCCAGACAAAGGCGAGGGCGGGAACCGCCGCAAGGACGTAGAAGGCATTCCGCTGAAGTTTCCGGAAGATCCAGGGCGCCACAGTTGCCGCTGCAAAGGTCACGGCAAGGACTGTGATCACTGGAATCTCCGCAAAGTCAGGAATGAGTTGTCAAAAGTTGGAGCAGGCGGTCAAACGTTGGGTTCGGTGCAGGTAGTTTATCAAGCATGAACATGGCAACTGCGCCTGAGGCCCCGCACCCGGCATCCGAACTTGCTTCAGGGCCCGCCCTGTCGAACAAAGGCCAGATCCTTGCGTGGGCGTCCTGGGACTGGGGTTCCGCGGCATTCAATGCCGTCATGACCACCTTCGTGTTCACCGTCTACCTGACGTCCAAGGCGTTTGGCGGCGAAGACTCCGCGTCGGCGACGTTGGGTGCCGCGCTGGCGATTGCCGGCGTCGCGATTGCGATCCTCGCGCCTGTCACCGGTCAGCGTTCCGACTCGGGAGGCCGCCGGAAACTGTGGCTCGGAGTCAACACCGTGCTCGTGGCCGTCCTGACTGGCTCGTGCTTCTTTGTCTTCCCCAAGCCGGAGTTCCTGCTCCTGGGCGTCTCATTGATCGCGCTCGGCAATGTGTTTTTCGAGTTCGCGGGCGTCAATTACAACGCCATGCTGGCCCAGATCTCCACCCCCGCCAATATCGGCAAAGTGAGCGGCTTCGGCTGGGGGATGGGATACTTGGGCGGAATTATCGCGCTGCTCGTGGTGCTGCAGCTATTCGTCCAACCGTCCTTCGAGTGGTTCGGGGCCTCCACCCAGGACAGCCTGAATATCAGGCTCGTGGCTGTCTTCTCCGCACTCTGGTTCTTCATCTTCGCGCTACCGGTCCTTTTCGCGGTTCCGGAACTCTCCGTCAAGAAACCGGAATCCCGTCTCGGGTTCCTTGCCTCCTACGGTTTGCTGGTCCGCAGGATCAAGGCCATCTATCGAACCAGCCCGCACACCATCTATTTCCTGCTCGCGAGCGCCATCTTCCGCGACGGCCTTGCGGCGGTCTTCACCTTCGGCGGGGTCATTGCTGCCGGGACCTTTGGCTTCGAGCTCAAACAAGTCATCTTCTTCGCGATTTTCGGCAACGTAGTGGCCGCCGTCGGCGCCATGATCGGCGGATTCCTGGACGACAGGATCGGGCCCAAGGCCGTCATCGTCATCTCCCTTCTAGGACTCCTGGTAGCCGGCACCGCGATCCTGGTTCTCGGCAACGGCGACTACGTGTTCTTCGGAGCCCATTGGGCAGGCAGCACCACGTTCTGGGTGTTCGGGTTATTCCTCTGCCTCTTCGTGGGACCAGCGCAGGCTTCCTCCCGCGCCTACCTCGCGAGGCTGGCGCCGGACGGCGAATCCGGCGAGCTGTTCGGGCTCTACGCCACCACCGGCCGGGCCGTGAGCTTCCTGGCACCGGCGCTCTTCACCCTGTGCATCACCCTGGCGACCCCTCTTGTGGCCCCGGGCGCGGCCCAACGCTGGGGAATCCTGGGCATCATGGTGGTGCTCCTGGCCGGCCTGCTGTTGATCCTGCCCGTCAAGTCACCCAACAAGACGGAAATCGCCACCGTTCCGCTGTGCTGAGGGTGGGGCTCGCGGGTGCCTTGATTCCACACAATCTGCCGAAAACCCTTGATCTTTAATTGTTAGTAGAGTTTACTAACTGACATGGAAGCCCTTCGTGACCGCCCGCGCACCGACCGTCAGCGCACCGATCGAACCGGCGCAGCAACCCTGCCCTCCGACGGGCGCGCCCACAACCTCTCCTTGGTGCGCCAGACGCTCCACTCGGCTGGAGCGATGAGCCGCGCGGATCTGTCCCGGACCTTGGGCCTGACGCGCGTCACGGTATCGGACCTCGTCTCGGACCTCCTGGAACGCGGCCACGTCGTGGAGCTGGGGCACTCCGATGAAGTCCGCCCCGGGAAGCCGGCCATTCTGGTGGACATCAACCGCCGGGGCCTCCAGGTGATCGGCATGGATTTAGCCGAAAATTCCGTGCTACGTGCCGCCGTCCTCGACCTTGACGGAAACATCCTCGAACGGTTCGAGCGCACCATTGCTTCGGAAACCGGCCGGGACGTCGTCAACCAGGTCCTCGAACTCGCGTCGGAGGCCGTCGACCGAGCCACCGCTACACTGCTCGGGATCGGCGTCGGGACCCCCGGTATCGTCAACGCGGAGGGCGTGGTCACCACGGCCCCCAACTTCGACTGGAAGGACGTCGCTCTGCGCGATCTCCTGCAGGAGCACACCGGCCTGCCGACCCTCGTTTCCAACGACGCCGACGCCGCAGTCCACGCGGACCACACCTTCGGCGGCGGCAGTGACGACATGGTCCTCGTGAAAATCGGCCGCGGTGTCGGTTCGGGCCTCATCGTGGGCGGCACGCGGGCGCGGGGCGCCCACTCCGCGGCGGGCGAAATCGGCCACGTCACGGTCGGCACCGACGGCGGAACCGTGTGCAAGTGCGGTAAAACGGGCTGCCTCGAAACCTGGATGTCCGTCCCCAGCCTCGAACGGGCCTTGGCCGAAGCGGCGGCGAGCTTCGAACCGGACGCCGCGGCCGGCGTCGTACTCCGGGAAGCAGGGGAGCGGCTCGCCATCGCCCTCGCGCCCGTGGTTGGAGCCCTCGATTTGGGCGAAGTGGTCCTCAGCGGACCCCGGGAGCTTTTGGAAGGCCCCCTTCTCTACGCCGTCCAGCAGACCTTGCTTGAGCGGCTCTTGCACCAGGACCCTTCACCGGTGTCCGTCCGTCTCGCGGCAAACGCACAGGACATTGTCCTGCGCGGAGCCGCCGTGATGGTCCTGTGGGACCAGCTTGGTGTGGCCTGAGTGCCGCGTCCGCGCCGTTTCCAGCCCTGACTACCAGCCAAGCATCCCTTCGAAGGAGCCGGACATGGACACGATTCAGTCACCCGCTACTCAGTTCCTTGCCACCGGGCCCGCCCGCGCCCACCTCCGCCGCTTCGCGGCAGGCACCCTCATGCCCGGATTCACCGGCATCGCCGTCCCCGTCTGGATCCTTGAAGCGTACGACGCCGGGCTGGCGGCTGTGTGCCTCTACGGCACCAACGTGGCGTCCCCCGTGCAGTTGCGCGAGCTCTGCGCCGGGCTCCGTGCCCATTCCCCGAACACGCTCATCGCCGTCGATGAAGAGGGCGGGGACGTCACGAGGCTGCACTACCTCACGGGATCAACGGAGCCCGGGAATGCGGTGCTCGGACGTTTGGACGACGTCGAACTGACCGCTGCCAGCGCCAGCGCCATCGGCCACGAACTCGCAGGCCTGGGCATCAACTTGAACCTGGCCCCCGATGCAGACGTCAATTCCGCTCCGGACAATCCCGTGATCGGCGTGCGCAGCTTCGGGGCCGAACCGGATCTGGTGGCCAGGCACACCGCTGCCTGGATCCGCGGCCTCGAAGACGCCGGTGTGGCATCCTGCGCCAAACACTTCCCGGGCCACGGTGACACGACCATGGACTCCCACCTGGCGCTCCCTCGGGTCACGGCCGACGCCGCAACGCTGGATGCCCGCGAACTTGTCCCGTTCCGTGCGCTCGTCGCCGCTCGCGGAGCCACGGTCATGACCAGCCACATCCTGGTCGAAGCCCTGGACCCGGACCACCCCGCCACCTTCTCCTCGCGCATCCTGCAGGACCTGCTGCGCCGCGACATGGGATTCGACGGTGTCATCATCACGGATGCCCTGGACATGGCCGGCGCGTCGGCCCAGACTGGCATTCCGGAAGCAGCCGTCGGTGCACTGATGGCCGGGGCAGACCTGCTCTGCCTTGGCTCGGAAACGGGACCCGCCCTCTTCGAACAAACGCTCACCGCGATCGCCGATGCCGTTGAAGAGGGGCGCTTGCCCATGGAGCGCCTCGCGGACGCTGTTGCCCGCACGGCGGCATTGTCCTCGCGTTTCCCCGCTGCGGGTGCTGCGGAAATCCACGAGGCCGCCATCAGGGGCCAGCTCGGCCTGCCGGGCCAGCCGCAGCCTGCCGGCGTGCCTGCCGACCCGGAGGCGCTTGACGGGGAGCGCATCGCCGAGGCCTTCGAGGTCTCCGAAGCCGCCCAAAGGTGGCTTGCACGGGAGGAACCCGTGGCGATCGTGCAGGTTGAAACCGGATCCAATTTCGCGGTCGGCCGCGTGGCGTGGGGCCCCGCTGCCACGACTTCGGCAGTGGTCCGCGAAGGCGAGGTGCCCGACGGCGCCCGGGTCGCCGTCGTCGGGCGCGGCCTGGATGCCGAGCACCCGCTATGGACCGTCTTCGCCCGTTTGAGGGCGGAGGGGCACGCGGTGATCGCTGTCGAGTGCGGCTGGCCGCGCGGCGGAGCGGACATCGTCACCTATGGCGCGTCCCTCACCGTCTCCCAAGCCTTGACGGCGCTGCTGAACGGAAGCGCCAAAGCCTGACTGCCGCAAGCTGCTTGCGCCCGCGCACCACCCATCGACAGAAAGTTGCCATGGAAGTCATCGTCACGCCCACTCCGGAATCGGCCGCTTCGGCTGCCGCACACGCCGTCCTCTCGGGACTTCCTGCGGGCAGGGGACCAGTGCTCGGCTTGGCCACCGGTTCGTCGCCGCTGGGACTGTACGCGGAGCTCGCAGCCGCGGCGGCCGCTGGTCGCGTGGATTTCTCGGCCGCCAAGGGATTCGCCTTGGACGAATACGTGGGCCTTCCGACTGGACATGTCCAGTCCTACGGCGAGGTCCTGATCCGCGAGGTCTGCGAGGTCATCGGGCTTCCCTTGGCCGGGCTGAATGTCCCTGACGGAACCGGCACCACCCAGGCCGAGCTCGAAGCGGGAGCTGCTGCCTACGACGCCGCAATCGGTGCCGCCGGCGGCGTCGATGTGCAGATCCTGGGCATTGGCGCCAACGGCCATGTGGGATTCAATGAGCCCGGATCCTCTTTGTCCTCCCGGACGCGGCTGAAGAGGCTGACGGCCCGCACGAGGCGGGACAACGCCCGGTTCTTCGACCACGACGGCGATGTCCCTACCCACTGCATCACCCAGGGATTGGGGACCGTGCTGGATGCGCGCCGGCTGGTGCTCATCGCCACCGGCACCGCGAAGGCCGCCGCGGTCGCTGCCGCCGTCGAGGGGCCGCTGACGGCGTCGTGCCCGGGTTCGATCCTGCAATGGCATGCCGACGCTGTGGTGGTTCTGGACGAGGCGGCCGCCGCCGGATTGGCGAACCGCGAATACTACGACGACGCCTCGCGCGGCCTGGCTTTGACCCCCTAGAAAGTCGCGGACCGCTTTGCGCGGCGGCTGCGAGTGGCATCATTCCGCCGCCCCTTCAAGAGGGCTAGGGTGGACTTATGAACGTGGATGAGACAGAACTTCCAGGCCTCGGGGTCCGCAAGGATTTCATCACGGCCTCGGGACGCCGGATCGGTGTTGTCGAGATGCGGGAGGGTGAGACCGAGCTTTTCGTCTCCACATGGGACGATCCCGATACCTGCCAGGCATCCATCCCGTTGACCGCAGACGAGGCCGCCGCACTGGGCAACCTGCTGGGCGGGCAGCACATCGCGATGCGTTTGGCCGAAGCCCACAAGGAAATCCCCGGCATTGTCACGCGGCAGTTCTCCATCACCGCGGACTCCCCTTTCAACAACCAGCCCATGGGCAAAGCCCAGATCCGCACCCGCAGTGGTGTCTCGATCGTGGCGATCATGCGCGAAGGCGAAGTGGTTCCCTCACCGGCGCCCGACGTCGTCCTTCACACGGGTGATCTGCTGGTGGCTGTCGGTACGCAGGAAGGTCTTGACTCTGCGGCTGCCATTCTGCGCAACGGCTGACGTCCATGGACCCCCTGGCCCTGACCCTCATAGAGCTGGGCGCAGTCGTTTTCTGTCTCGGCCTCTTGGCGCGCTTGGCCGGCAGGATCGGCATGTCCCCCATTCCGCTCTATCTGGTAGGGGGACTGGCGTTCGGAGCGGGCGGACTGATCAAACTGGATGGCATGCACGAGTTCGCCCATCTTTCCGGCGAAATCGGCGTCATCCTGCTCCTGTTGATGCTCGGTTTGGAATATACGGCCGCGGAACTCGTCACCGGACTGCGGCGCTCCTGGCAAGCCGGCGTGTTGGACCTGGTGTTGAACTTCTTACCGGGTGCGGGCATCGCCGTGTGGCTCGGCTGGGGACTCGTGGGCGCGATCGTCATGGGCGGCGTCACCTATATTTCTTCCTCCGGCATCGCCGCGAAGGTGATCACGGACCTCGGCCGGATCGGTAACCGTGAAACGCCAGTGGTGCTGGCCATCTTGGTTTTCGAAGACCTCACCATGGCCATCTACCTTCCGATCCTGACGGCGATCCTTGCAGGCGTGGGCTTCCTGGGCGGGCTCCAGACGGTGGGCATTGCCTTGGCCGTCGTCACCCTCGTGCTGGTGGTGGCCCTCAAGCACGGCCATCGGGTATCCCAGGCCGTGCACAGCGAAAACTCCGAAGTCTTCCTGCTCAACCTCCTCGGGGCCGCACTTCTGGTGGCCGGCATCGCGTCCGCCCTCCAGGTCTCCGCGGCCGTGGGCGCGTTCATGCTGGGCATTGCCATTTCGGGGGCAACGGCCCACAACGCGACGCGGATCCTTGAACCGCTGCGGGATCTCTTCGCGGCGATCTTCTTCGTAGCCTTCGGTCTCAACACGGACCCGTCCAGCATCCCGCCAGTGCTGGGCTGGGCGCTGCTCCTTGCTCTTGCGACAGCCGTGACCAAGGTGCTGACCGGATTCTGGGCGGCAAAACGGGCCGGGATCGCCGTTCCTGGCCGTTTCCGCGCGGGAGCCGCCTTGATTGCGCGCGGCGAATTCTCCATTGTCATTGCGGGCCTGGCCGTGACCTCGGGAGTCGTACCGCGCGAGCTTGCCGCCCTCGCCACCGCGTATGTGCTGCTCATGGCCATCACCGGACCGCTCGCGGCCCGTTTCGTGGAACCGACGGTCAAGGCCTTCCGCAAGTCCCCGCGCAAACCGAAGGCATCCGAGCCGATTGCGTCCTTCGAGGCGTGAGATCTCGTCCTTTTCGTGCGTTCAAAGAGCCGAGATCTCACGCCTCGATCCGTAAGCGGACCGTCACTACTCCTCCCCACTGTGGATAACCGGCTACGGGCGCCTACGCTGTGCCAAGAATTGGTGCATGCGCAGTCCTGGACCTCTTCCTGAAACCCTCAGGGGCCGCTCGTTCACGCTCTCCGAGCAACGCGCTGCCGGGGTTTCGGATAACCGGGCCTGGAACAAGGATCTTCGCGTGGCCAGCCGCGGAGTCCGTGTTCCGTGGGGCGCCGCCCAGGAACTTGCCCACACCGGACGCCTGCTGACCGGCATCTCACCGGGAACAGTCTGTTGCGGCCCGACGGCGGCAATCCTGTGGCGTTGTCCCCTCCCTTTTGACCTCGAACGCCAGCCGTTGGTGCACTTGCTGCGGTGGGACGGCGGGAACCGGCCAGTTCGGAAAGGGGTCGCCGGGCGCAGGGTAGCTTTGAGGGCCGCCGACCGTCAGACCATTGACGGAGTCCCCGTGACGAGTCCTGCCCGGACGTGGCTCGATTTGGCGGCATTGCTGCCCCACGACGATCTCGTGGCCGCTGCAGACCACTTCATCTGCAGTCAGTCCCGCAGTTTCGGCCACAACCGAGCCGCGCTTTGTTCCCTTGAGGATTTGCGTTCGCAGGTGGAGGGAAACCCTGGCATCCGTGGACGCAGGAACGCCCTGCTGGCGCTGGAACTCGCGAGGGTTGGAGCCGACTCCGTGCCGGAAACCAAGCTCCGTCTTGCCATCGGCCGGCGGGGATTGCCCGAACCTGTATTGCGCTTTGTTGTTCAGGATTCAACCGGCTGGGAGTTGGCGTGGCCGGACTTGGCCTTCCCCCGGTACAAAGTAGCCATCAACTACGACGGCGGCCACCACCTGACAGCCGAGCAAAAGGAATCGGACATTCGCCGTGACGAATCCATCGCAGCGATCGGCTGGACCTCGGTGACCATTACGGCACGGCACGTGAAAGCTTGCGGGTTCGACGGCGTCGTACACCGCGTGCGAGGCGCCCTGGCCTGCGCAGGGTGGGTCAGCGAGGCGTGAGATCTCGGCCTTTTCGTACCTTCAAAGAGGCGAGATCTCACCTCTCGGCAAGGGCTAAACAGCCGTCCGGTGGAAATTCAGGTGGCTGCGGCTGGCGGTAGGGCCGCGCTGGCCTTGGTAACGGTTGCCGTAACCGCCGGAACCATAGGGATGTTCGGCGGCCGACGAGAGTCGGAAGAAGCACAACTGGCCGATCTTCATGCCGGGCCACAACTTGATGGGCAGCGTCGCAACGTTGGAGAGTTCAAGCGTCACATGGCCCGAGAACCCGGGATCAATGAAGCCGGCCGTGGAGTGCGTCAACAAGCCGAGGCGGCCCAGCGAAGACTTTCCTTCCAGTCGTGCGGCGACGTCGTCCGGCAGGCTCACGGTTTCGTATGTTGAACCGAGCACGAACTCGCCCGGGTGCAGGATGAAAGGCTCGTCGCCCTCGACCTCAACCAGCCGGGTCAGCTCAGGCTGTTCCTCGGAGGGGTCGATGTGTGCGTATTTGTGGTTGTCGAACAGCCGGAAGAAACGGTCAATCCTCACATCCACCGAGGACGGCTGAACCATCGCGGGGTCGTAGGGCTCCAGGACGATACGTCGGGAGTCGATTTCGGCACGTATGTCGCGGTCAGAGATCAGCACAGGATCAAAAGTACCGTATGCATCGCGCACCCCGTGGTGCCGGAGTGGCGCATGGGACTATAGTGCACCACATAGACTACCGTTACCGCTGTTGTGTTTGGGAACGGTGGCACGACGCGAATCTGGGGAAACATTGAGACGAATTGCGGTGCCCGTTGCCGTGCTGGTGGCCTGCCTTCTCACGGTGACGGCCCCTGCCTCTGGCCCGCTCGCCGTTCCGGTTTCGCTCGCGGGAACTGCCGCCGCTGCCGCGCCTCCCACCTCAAACACCACCGCAGGCGCTGAAAGTACGACGACGGCGTCCGCACCGCCGTCGGGATCCAGCCTTCCGCAGGCCGCACCCGCGCCGGGGTCACCAACAGCCACTCCCGCACCACCAGCAGCCGCCCCTGCTGCAGCCGCGGCTGGCGCGGGCACCGCCTCAACCGTCCCAGCGGCGACCTCCCCTGCGCAGGGGATCCCCGTCATCGAGCCCGGCAACGGCACCTCACCCCAGGCAGTGGCCGGCCCTCCCCCGCTGCCCTCCATCCCGCCGGCATCCGGCCCGGACCCGCTCCCCGGAACCGCGGCAGGGGACGCCACACAGCCGGCCCCAGCCCCGACGAAGTCCTCACCCGCAGCTGTGCCCCTGGTCTCGACGCAGGCATTGGTCAATGACGATAATTCCGCCCAGGTGCTGGCCGTGTTCAACGCCATCAATGCCTACAGGACGTCGCTTGGCTTGAATCCGGTGAAGTACAACCCCACGGTGTCCACTCTTTCGCAGGACTGGTCCAACAACATCGCCAGCCGCCAAGTGATTGAACACCGCAGCAACTTCTGGACCGACCCCAGGGCCTTGAACCCCAACAACGGGGCAGGCGAGATCATCGCGGTCCGCTGGGATCGGAATGCCGCCCAGCTTGTCGAATGGTGGAAGAGCTCACCCGCCCACGATGCGCTGCTGCGTGACCCCCGTTTCAACGTGATCGGCGTTGGTATCACGTTCACCAACGGCAACTACCTGACCACCCCCAATAGCTACACGATGTGGGGCGTGGTCAATCTCTTCGGCTATACGACGCTCCCCGCCGGCACAGTCAACAGCCCGGGCGCCGGCACAGCCCCTCCCCAGCTTCCGCCCCCGACAGTCTGCGACCCCATCGCGAAGCACCAGCCGCCCACGCTGGACCTCAGCGCCGCAGCCATCCGCAGCTCCGGTGACCTGGTCGCCGTCGACCCCTCCGGCAACTTGAGGGACTACCCGGCACTCGGCAACGGCACGTTCGGTCCCGCCCGGACGGTCGGATCCGGTTTCGCAGGGGCGAAAGAAGTGATGACCACCGATTGGGACCGCGACGGTGTGATCGACGTCTTGGTCCAAATGCTGGACGGCAGGCTTCTGCTCTACCCCGGAGCGGTGAGCGGAGGATTCAAAGCGCCAGTGACGTTAGGCGGATCGGGCTGGCAGTCGATGACCATGGCCGTGGGCATTTGGTGCGGCAACAACCGGCTCCCGCAAATCCTCGCCACTGATTCCAGCGGCGCGCTCTACCTGTACCGGAACCTGGGGCTCACCGCCCTGGTCGGACGGACCCAAGTGGGCTCGGGCGTCAGCGCGATCCGGCTGAGCGTGGTGGACTACGACGCCGACGGCTTCCAGGACCTGCTGGCGATGGAAGCAAACGGGAACCTGCGACTCTACCGCGGCTCCGGGCTCACCGCGCCGAGGGCAGAGGCACATCTAGTGGTCGGAACCGCCTGGACCGACTACTCCGGATTGCGCTCGCTCAAGGGTGTCACTGGCCTCAACACCGCCGGAATCGCGGGCCTGCTGAGCAATGGAACGATCGAGTATTGGGACCTGACCGGCGGACGCCTCACGACTCCGAGCACTCCGATAACCGGTTTAGGCGGACTCAAGCTGGCGCAGTAGCTGGGCCCACGCCGCCAGGGTTCCCTGGGCGAGCGGAGCGAGGCGAGGGAGGCGGTGGGGACTATGCCTCCGGGGTTTGCTCCTCGATGACCGACTTGAGCTGCTCCAACTGGACCACTTCATCTTCCATGGTCTTCTGGATCATGCTGTTCATGAGTTTCTGCAGGCCCTTGGGGTGGTACTCCAGGGCGAAGCGCAGGCGGGTATTGGGCCCCTCGGTGCTGAGGTAGTAGCCGCCTGTGGGCCGCGCAGGACCGGCGACGACGGCGAAACGCACTTCGGCGCCTGGCCTGGCTTCAGTGATTTGGAAGTCAGCCGCGATCGGCCGCCCGCCCGGGCCCGCCAAAGTCTGCTGGTAAACGGCGCCTTTTTCGCCGGCGTGTCCCGAACGGAGCGAAATGCTGCGGATACCGCTGCGCCACAGCGGATTGTTGAGTCCGTCCACCAGGAATTGATAGACAGTCATGGCATCGCGACCAATGAGTACTTCATGCTCTGCAAATGCCACGGAATCCTCTTTCGGCGTACGGCTCATAGACATAGCCGGGTTCCCCATGACGCAGCAGCTAACTGCTACAGAATAGTCAGGCGCGGCGCAGCGCAACACACCCACGTCGAGCCTTAACCGAATCTTTACGAGCTCCGTAGGGAATTTGATGAGACCGTGATACCGGTGAGTCTGTGTCTGGATCAGCGCGCCATCTGCGCTAAGCTGGGATCTGCTCCGGCTGGTTTGCGGAGTATTGCGGGCGTAGCTCAATGGTAGAGCGCTAGCTTCCCAAGCTCGATACGCGGGTTCGATTCCCGTCGCCCGCTCCAGTTTTGACCGGATACAAGGCGTCCCATCGCCTGGGTGTATCGTCAGAAGCTAGGAGCCATTTCGGCTCTGCTCTAAGGGAGCGATCATGGCTGACAAATCACCTCGCCAAGCTGCATCGAAAAAATCCGGCAAATCCATCAAAGAAAAGCGCGCGGATAAGCGGGCCTCAGAGTCCTCCGCAACCACGGTGGCCAAGCCGGCAACCGGCAACAAAAAGTGAGCGGCCATATAGGCGCCATGACCCTCGGCATCCTGTCGTCCTCGCGGAAGCCGGACGAGCGCCGGCTGCCTGTCCATCCCCTGCACCTGGAGCGTATAGCTCCGGAACTCCGGCAGCACATCCGGCTCGAGCGCAGCTACGGCGAGCGCTTCGGCTTTTCGGACAGCCAACTTGAGCCGCTGGTCGCTGGCATGGCAAGCCGTGAAGAACTGATCGCGGATTCGGATGTCATTCTCCTGCCCAAACCGCAGCCGGAAGACCTTGCTGACCTCCGCGACGGTCAGGTTCTCTGGGGCTGGCCGCACTGCGTCCAGGACAGGGCCATCACCCAGTTGGCCATCGACAAGAAGCTGACCCTGATCGCGTTCGAGGCGATGAACCACTGGGCCAGCGACGGCGGCTTCGGGCTCCACGTTTTCCACAAGAACAACGAACTTGCAGGCTACTGTTCCGTCATCCACGCCCTTGCCCTGACGGGCTCGACGGGTGACTACGGGCGGCGGCTGAGCGCCGTCGTGATTGGCTTCGGAGCCACAGCGCGCGGCGCGGTCACCGCCCTGAACGCGCACGGCGTCCACGATGTCCAGGTGCTGACAAACCGCGGCGTTGCGGCGGTCGGTTCCCCCATCCACTCGGTGCGCATAGTGCAGTTCGACCACGACCAGAACGCCCCTTTCCTGAGCGAGGTCATTACCGATCGTGGCCGCCTGCCACTCGCGCCGTTCCTTGCCGCGAGCGACATCGTGGTCAACTGCACGCTTCAGGATCCCAACTCGCCGCTGACATACCTGCGGACCGAGGACCTTGACGCATTCCAGCCGGGCAGCTTGATTGTTGACGTCTCCTGCGACGAAGGCATGGGCTTCAGTTGGGCGCGGACCACGACGTTCGCCGAACCCATGTTCACGGTGGGCGACCACATCAACTACTACGCCGTGGACCACAGCCCGTCCTACTTGTGGAATTCGTCCAGCTGGGAGATCAGCGAAGCGCTCCTGCCGTTCCTTGGGACGGTCATTTCGGGCCCCGAGGCCTGGGACGCCAGCGAAACGATCTCCCGGGCCATCGAGATCCGGGACGGTGTCATCCGCAACCCGGACGTGCTGCAGTTCCAAGGGCGCACAGCGGACTATCCGCACCTTGCGGCGTAATCGCCTCGCAGCCTAATAATGCGGTTGAGCCGGGCGCCTTGTGGGTGCCCGGCTCAACCGCGTTCAGGCGTTACTCCGCTACGTCGACTGCGGGACGATCCGCACCATCCGGCGTCGATCCCGCACGTTCACTTTGAGCCGCAATTCAGACTTCCGGGCGAGCACGACGGCGACTGTCGCTGCCGCGAGCGCCGGCACCCCGCCTGACACCAAGAGAGCCGCGTGCGGGTTCAGGTGCTCGGCAAGCCAGCCCATCATGGGTCCACCGATGGCTTGGCCGCCGATGAGCACCATGATGTAGAGGCTCATGACGCGACCGCGGATGCTCATGTTGGCGCTCACTTGGACCAGCTGGTTGGCGGCAGTCAGGAACATGAGGCACCAGAATCCGGAGAGAACCATGGCGGCGGAGAGCCACACCATGGACGGTGCCAACGCCGCCAGGCACAGCATCAAGCCGTACATCCCGGCGCACAGCACCACCGAGCGTAGGCGCAATTGGCGGCGGCGGGCCGAAGTGATTGCTCCGGCCAGCGCGCCAAGGGCAACCATGGCGTTGAGCAAGCCGTATCCGCCGGCACCCGCATGGTAGATGTGGTCCGCGAAGGCGGCGAGGAGCACAGGCAGGCTCATCGCGAAGACCGCTACAAAGCCGGCCATGAGCCACGGCCAGTAGATGGTGGGCTTGCTGAGGGCGTATCGCAGGCCTTCCTGCAGCATTCCCTTGCGTTTTGGCACGGGCGTGCTGACATAAAGTTCGTTCTTGCGCAGCATCAGGAGCATGGTCACGGTGGAGCAGCAGGCCACCGCGTTCGCCGCGAAAGCCCAGCCCGCGCCGACCGCGGTCAGCAACACGCCAGCCAGGGCGGGACCAATCAGGCCGCCCAGCTGGAACGTGGTGGAGTTGACGCTGATGGCGTTGCGCAGGTACTTCGGTCCCACGAGTTCGTTGACGAAGACCTGCCGGGCCGGCTGGTCGAGGACCGTCACAAGGCCCAGGACAAACGCGATCACGTAAACGTGCCACACCTCGATGTGGTGACTCAACGCCAACACGGCAAGGATGGCGGCCAAGGAGGCCGCCACGCTTTGGCACAGGATGAGGATGCGTCGCTTGGGGAAGCGGTCCGCCATCATGCCGCCCCAGGGGCCCAGGAACAGCGACGGCATGAACTGCAATGCCACGGTTATTCCGACGGCGGTGACGGATCCGGAGAGCTGGAGTACCAACCAGTCCTGGGCAATCCTCTGCATCCAGAGTGCGATGACAGCCACGAAGTGGCCCATCGCGAAAATCCGGAAGTTGGGTACTTTGAGAGAAATGAAGGTATGCCGCCAGGGCAACCGTTCGCTGACAACGGCGATTGGCTGGGTGACCGTGTCCGGTTCGGCAGCGTGTGAAATTCGGCTGCTTGCGGCGAGTGAATCGATGATGGGTTGGCTGACGTTTGCCGCTGAGGGCGGTGGGGGTGCCAAAAGTAGTCCTTGGATAGACGTTTCGCTGGGATGCCTTTAACGCTAGGGTTGGCCGCGGTGATTATGGAAGTGAATTAGCCGTATAACTAGCATTGCGAAGTGCAATACACCGGCGTGAGCGGCGGTGAACGTAGCTATTCAAGGAGTCCCGTGTTCGAACCCGTGCAGCTTCGGTCCTTCCTGGCCGTGGCCGAGACTTTGAGTTTCACGAAGGCCGCCGAGCGCCTCGGCTTGGCGCAGCCCACGGTCAGCCAGCACGTGAGAAAGCTGGAGACGGCGGCCAAACGGGCGCTTGTAGCCCGCGATACCCGGGATGTCCGGCTCACGGACAATGGCGACGCCATGGCAGGCTTTGCCCGCAATATCCTCTCCGCGCACGATTCCGCGGCGAGGTACTTTTCCGGCTCCGCGATGCGCGGTCGCCTCCGGTTCGGAACCGCCGACGATCTCGCCATCACAGGGTTGCCTCGGATCCTGCGCGAGTTCCGGCAACTGTACCCCCAGATCAACCTGGAACTCACGGTCAGCCAGAGTGACCAGCTCTACAAACGCGTCAATGCGGGGCAGTTGGATCTCGTATTCGTGAAGTGGGTGGGCGAGGCGAAGGACGGCACGGTCGTCCGGCACGACAAGTTTGCCTGGGTGGGCGTCGAACAGACGGTGCTGGACCCCGCCAGCCCTGTGCCGCTAATCTGCTATCCGGCCCCGAGCGTCAGCCGGAAACTTGCCATCGACGCGCTGGAGGCCATAGGCCGGACGTGGCGGGTCACCTGCTCGACCAAGCAGATCGCGGGCGTCTTGGCAGCGGTGCGCGCAGGCATCGGCGTCGCAGTCATGCCGTCGTCGCTGGTTCCCGAAGACCTCACGGTGATCACCAAACGCTTCGACCTCCCGCCCGTGGGTGACGTCGACTTCACCTTGATCCGCAACCCTTTGGCGAACGCCGAGGTAGTGGATGCGCTGACACAGGCGATCATCGGCAGAACGCTCAACAAGCAGGCGTAGCCAGCGACTGCGCAGCGAGGAGGACGGTCCGGACGATCGTCTTCCGGCGCCGCTCCGCCCTGCTTGACCCCTTGCTGCCGGCCATGAGGCCATCCAGCTCGGGCAGTACCGGCCAGGCGTCACACAACGCAATGATGGTGAGCATCAGATCGGCCGCATCTTCCCTGGACGTCCCTGGCATGGCTCGGATGACGCCGTTAACTTTGTTTCTGCAGTTCGCGGCCCGGTCCGGACGGTTGACCACATATTCGCCCCGCTCCAAGCCCTCCCAAAACAGCAGCCTCGGAAGGGTGGCATCTTGGTGGTGATGGTCGAACAGGCGTCCGGCGTAATCGGCCAAGGCTTCGGGACCAGCGCCCTCGATGCGGACTTCGTCCACCACCTTGCTGAGCTGGGACGCGATCACGGCGTCGAAGAGAAGATCTTTCTTGCCGAAGTACTGATAGATGCGTTCCTTGTTGACTCCGGCCGCAGCAGCGATGCGGTCCACCCTGGCGCCGGCGAGTCCGAATTGGCAAAACTCGGCAGTCGCTGCCTCAAGGAGGAGTCGCTTGGTCCGCTCGGTATCCCATGCCATGTGTCCACCTTAACAGATTCCAACCAAGTAGTTGCAGTTTTTGATGGCGAGGTCTAGTCTGAACTCACGCCGAAAGCAACCAATTAGTTGGAGAATGTCATGAGCACCCAAATCCCCGTTTCCGCACCCGCGGATAGCGCCGCGGTTGCGCCGGTTCCCGCGCCCGCTCCGCACTCTGCGCACCTGCCTTCCGTGCACACGCCGTCAGTACACATGCGTGCCGCCATCACGTGGCTGGCCATCTTCCCCCTCGTCGCGATCGGCATGACGATCCTCGCTCCGCTCACGGAGTCCTGGCACCCCGCGCTGCGCGCCCTCGTCCTGACCCTCGTTGTGGTTCCTACCGCCGTCTACGTGATTGTCCCGAAACTGCTCGCTGGCTACGGCTCGCTGAAGAGGCGGCAGGCAGGAAAGGACACGGCCAAGGCCTAGCCTGTGTCAGGCATCACCAGGCGATCGAGCGGCCACGCGCTAAACTTGTCACGTTATGAACCGCACAATGTTTAAGTCCAAGATCCACCGTGCCACGGTGACCCATGCCGATCTGCACTATGTAGGTTCAGTGACGGTCGACCTGGATCTGCTGGATGCCGCGGATATTCTCCCCGGCGAGCTCGTCTCCATTGTTGACGTGACCAATGGCGCGCGCCTGGAAACTTACACCATTGCCGGCGAACGCGGCTCGGGCGTCATTGGCATCAACGGTGCCGCAGCGCACCTCGTGCACGTGGGTGACGTCGTCATCCTCATCACCTATGCCGAGATGACCACCGAAGAGGCCAAGGCCTACCAGCCCAAGGTTGTCCATGTGGACAGGGCGAACAAAATCGTCCAGCTCGGCAGCGATCCCGCCGAAGGCATTACTCCGGGCATCATGCGCCCGCCTCATGCCCTCAACAACGCACAGCTGAACTAGACTCCCCTCTTCCACTGCCCCACGGACACCCCCTCTTCGCGGTCCACATGGCGGAACATGCCGCCGTCGTGCCTTACAGGCGAATAAAGCTGATTTAGGCTGGGACTGTGAACCCACGCCGCTCCGCGCCCGTCCCCATCCGGATGCCGTAGTGCTGGGCGTCCTTTCCGGGTTCTTCGTGGTGTGGGCCATCATTCTGGTGGGCATGTTCGTCGGCAAGCGCGGGATCCTGGGAGACAATGCGCGTTCGGTCCTCAGCGGCCTGACTTTCTTCGTCGCAAGCCCGGCGCTCCTCTTTGAAACCCTGGGCAAGGCCCATCTCCGCGACATCTTCGCCGCCCCGCTCCTTGTCACGGCGGTGGGGGCCGTCGTCACAGGCAGCTTGTTCTTCGTCATCGTGAAGTTCTGGCTCAAACGCTCCCTCCCCGAATCGCTCATGTCCTCCATGAGCGCTTCCTTGGCCAATTCAGCGAACCTCGGCATCCCTATCGCTGTGTTCGTCCTGGGCGACGCAAGCTACGTGGCACCGCTGTTGATCTTCCAGCTCGCGTTTTTCACGCCCATGTACCTGATGGCGCTCGATGCCAGCACCAGCGCCCACCGCACCACTCCCGTGCGCTTCGTCTTGATGATCGTGCGGAACCCGATGATCGTGGGATCGGCCCTCGGTTTGGTGGTGGCTGGAACGGGCTGGCAAGTGCCCTCGCTCATCATGGACCCGATCCATTTGATCGGCGGAGCCGCCATTCCCGCGATGCTGATGGCGTTCGGGATGAGCCTGAACGGCTCCCGGCCCCTCCAAAAGGACACGGGCCGCCGGACGGACGCGCTCCTGGCCAGCGGATTCAAGCTTTTTGTCCACCCCACGATCGCGTACCTGTTCGCCCGCTTCGCACTGGGCCTGGAGGCGCATGCATTGTTCGCAGTGGTTGTCACGGCGGCCCTGCCCACTGCGCAGAACGTATTTGTGGCTGCGAGCCGCTACAACACGGGAGTCACCGTGGCCAAGGATACGGTCCTCATCACCACGGTGGTGGCCGTCCCGGCAATGATCGGAGTGGCCCTCCTGCTCACCTAACCCAACTGACTCGCATTTGTTGTCGTTTTGGGCGCCGAAAACGACATTAAGTGCGAGTCAGTTGGGTCGGCGCCTACTCTTCGTCCACCGAGTCGAGGTACCTGTCCAGCAGTTGTGCGCAGCGGATGAAGCCCAAGTGCGAATACGCCTGCGGGTGGTTTCCCAAGTGGGTCTCGGTGCCGGGGTCGAACTCCTCGGGAAGGAGTCCTGTCGGCCCGAAGAGGGCCACGAGCTGGTTGAACAACTCAAGCGCATCGTCCAGTCGACCGACGGCCAGGTACGCCTCGATCAGCCAAGTGGTGCAGATGTGGAACCCGCCCTCCAAACCCGGCAGGCCGTCGTCGTACCTGTACCGGAACACTGTGGGACCCACCCGAAGTTCCCGCTCGACGGCGGTGACGGTGTCCAGGAAGCGCTGGTCGCGGACGTCCAGCAGGCCCGAGAGTCCGATGTGCAGCACCGCCGCGTCCAGGTCCGGGCTGTCGTAGGCCACGGTGTAGGAGCTCGCGGAATCATCCCAGCCCTCGCGGAGGACTTCCGCGCGGATGAGGTTGGCCGTTTCCTCCCACTCGGCCCCGATGGGGCGCCGGAACCGGACCGCCGTCTGCATGGCCCGGTCCAAGGTCACCCAGCACATCACCTTGGTGTAGATGTGGTGCCGTGGCGCCCGCCGGGCTTCCCAGATGCCATGGTCGGGTTCGTGCCAGCGGGCCAGCACGGCGGAGGCCATCTGCTCCATCAGCTTCCAGTGCTCGTCCGGCAGCATCCCGCGGCGTCTGCTGAGGGTCTGGATGAGTTCGGCGATCGGCCCGAACACGTCCAGCTGCACCTGGTGATCGGCGGCATTCCCGATCCGCACGGGCCGCGAGCCGGCATAACCGGGGAGGCTCTCGATAATGGCCTCCGTGGACAGTGGGGAGCCGGTCACGGAGTACAGGGGGTGCAGCCATTCCGGCCCGGGAGCGTTCTCAAGGATGCGGCCAAGCCAACGGAGGAACCCGTCTGCCTCCTCGGTGGAACCCAGATCCACGAGCGCATTGACCGTCATGGAGCCGTCGCGGAGCCAGCAATAGCGGTAGTCCCAGTTGCGGGTGCCCCCGATCCCTTCCGGCAGCGACGTAGTCGGCGCCGCCAGGACGGCCCCGGTCGGCTCGTGCACCAACGCCTTGAGGACCAGCGCCGAGCGCCGCACCAACGACGGCTTCATGTCGGGCAGTTCCAGCCCCCGGACCCACTGCCGGGATTGATGCGCGACGGCGGCCCGCCGGGCGAGCTCTCCGGCGGGGTCCGGCGTCGTCGGCTCAGTGTCTCCGCACCTCAGGTTCATGACGACGGGACCGTACGCGAGGCTCACCTCCGCGGTGGCGGTGCCGTGCTTGCCGTCGCTCGTGACCGTGAAAGACACTCCGGGTGCGAAGAGAATGATGGGATCCGAAGTGCCGACGACGTGCAACTCGTCGCCGCGGATTTCCATGTTGAACGGAGCGTTGGCGTAGTCCGGCCGCGGGGCGAAAACAATCCGCGCGCTGCCGGTTCCGGAGAGGACACGGACCAGGCTGGTGATGCCGTCCGGTGCCGGCTCAAGGTAGTCGGTGACCGTGACGTCGGCCCAGCGCGTCTCCACGATCATGGTGTTGTCCACATAGCGCTGGCCGAGCACCTTCGACGTCTTGACCGGTTCCACGCTGAAGTGGCCGGCCGGATCGCCACCAAGAATATGGGCGAACAAGGAGCCGGAATCCGGGAGGGGATGGCTCATCCAGCAGATCTTGGCCTCCGGAGTGAGCAGCGCCGTCGAGGTCCCGTTGCCGATCATCGAATGCCGTTCAAGCCCCACCGCGTCCTCGCCGAACAGCCACGCACGGCGCAGCTCGAACAGGATGGCGAGCACTTTGGCGAAGGATTCCGGGTCCGGCAGGCGGTGGCGCGCCTTCGTTTCTCCGTCTCCGACGTGCAGGCCAAGATCCGGGCCCCGCAAGGTGGCGATCGCGAGCTCATCGCTGTCCGCGTCGCCGGCAAACAGGGCCGCGCTGGCCCCCAACTGTGTACGCAGATGCTCCAGCGCGGCGTCTTTGGAGGGTTCCACGATGGACAGGTCCAGTACAGATCCGTCCACAATGAAAAACAGGCCCAATTCACGGGCGATCTGGTGCGCCTCGCGCGTCACCCTGGCAACGACGGCAGGCGTGGCCGGCCGGGTGTGGATGGCTACCGCCACGGGCTTGCGCTCGATGCTGATGCCCTTTTCGAAACCGATGGATTCGTTGAGGGCCGTGGCTGCCTGTTGAAGGACGGCTTCCGTGGCCATCGAGATGCTGTACGCGTAGGTCATGTCGAACTCGGCGCCGTGCGAACCGACCAGGTGGACTTCCGCAGGAAGCCGTGACACCGCGGCAAGGTCCCGCAACGACCTGCCGGAGATGACGGCGGCGTGCGTACTCGGCAGGGCTGCCAGTGCCCGGAGCGCGACGGCGGCACTCCCCAAAGGGAGCGTCTCAGTGGATACCCCTTCCGCGGCGCAGAGGGTTCCACCGTAGTTGCAGGCCACCAGGAGACCCGGAGTACGGGCCAGCATCCTCAGTTCCGCGAGCAGCTCCGGAGTGATTCCATCGTGGGCGGCCTCGGATTGGACTGCCGTCCGCAGGAGGCCCAACGGAAGCGATTTTGTCAGCAGCGCCGAATCGGCCACGGACAAATTGAGCGGAGTAGCCATGGGGGACGATCCTTCCGGGGTGATTCGTCCAGTTTCCGCCCGGCGGGTTTCGCCTCCATGACCCGCGTATTGCCGGGGTGTAACGAGTTTGCTTGGTTACGTTTGGGCGGCGCAGCACCCATCCTCCGCGTGCTCGCTCGTACCGCCCCGCCGTCTCCCTAACCTCGCAAGCTCGGTCAGGGACCCCCGACGGCGTGGGCCCAGCTTAGATGCACGCTTCCGGATGACTGCCGCGCCGGCCGTTAGGTTTCCCACCTTGCTACACCCGAACCAGCCCCACGGCCTCCGCCACCAGTTCCACGGAACGCAGGCGCTGCTCCGTGCCCGTGCTCTGGTGGGCGACGATCAGTTCGTCGGCGTCGGCGTGGCGGGCAAACTCGTCGAGGTAATCGCGCACCACCTCCGGCGTGCCCACGGCGGAGTACTTGACCATTTGCGCGATGTGCTGGCCTTGCGGCGAGTCGAGGATGAGGTCCGCTTCGGCGTCGGTAAATTCGCGTCCGCCGCCGAGGAATCGGGAGACGCGGTCCCGCTTGACCTCGAGGAAGAGCCGTTGGGCTTCTGCCGCCGAATCTGCGGCCACCACGTTGACGCCCGCTATCACGTAAGGCTCCTGCAGCTGCTCGGACGGCTTGAACTCGCGGCGGTAGACGGCGACGGCGTCCTGCAGCGCGTTGGGCGCGAAGTGCGAGGCGAAGGCGTAGGGCAGGCCGAGCTGCGCCGCCAAATGCGCCCCGAACAGGGAGGAGCCGAGGATGTAGAGCGGCACGTTGGTGCCCTTTCCAGGCGTGGCTTCGACGCCCTGGATGCGCGTGGGTCCCGCGAGGTAGCCCTGCAGCTCCAACATATCCTGCGGGAAGGTGTCCGCGGCCATGGGATCGCGGCGGAGTGCTCGCATTGTGTTCTGGTCACTGCCTGGCGCCCGTCCAAGGCCGAGGTCGATGCGGCCAGGGTGCAGCGTCTCAAGGGTGCCGAACTGCTCCGCGATGGTGAGCGGCGAGTGGTTGGGCAGCATGACGCCGCCGGCGCCGAGCCGGATGGTGCTCGTGTTGGCGGCGATGTGGGCAATCAGGACGCTCGTGGCCGAAGAAGCGATCGAGCCCATGTTGTGGTGTTCGGCGTACCAGATCCGGCGGTAGCCGAGCCGTTCGGCCAGTTGCGCCATGGCGACGCTCCCGGCGAAGCTCTCCGCCGCCGTCTGGCCTTTGCCGATGATTGCCAGGTCGAGGATGGAGAGGGGAACAGTCACGTTATGCCGGCCTTTCGAAGGTGGTTTCGTTCGAGGGGCCGGTTTCCCGGCCACTCTTGCGACAACGACGGCGGTGGCCGGGTTATTTCTCTTGCTTGCGTGGGTTCCGTCTCAGCTCGTGAAGATCCCTTTGCCGGTTTCCATGTCGATGGGCAGGGAAGAGTGCTCGTGGGCGATCTTCCAGGTGTCGTCCTTCTTCTCAAGGCAAATGGTGAAGCGGTTGGTCATCGCCCGGAGCCGTTCCCCATCGGCCGAGATCCCGGCGAAGGTCACGGCCGCATGCCCGAAAGCCACGTCCTCCCCCGCGACGGACTGCACATCGTTGAATTCGACTTGCACGCGCTCATCGCCAAGCGAGGAGAACCATTCGCCCGCCATCGCCCGCCAGGCCTCGATTCCCGTGTATTGCCATTGTCCCCAGGAATCGTAGATGTGGACGTTGTCGTCGTAGAGCGCCGTGAATGCATCGACGTCCTTCGCGTGGACAGCAACTGCGTAAGCCTCCAGCGCCTGATTGACCGGGGTTTGCTCGTTGCTCACGAAAAATCTCCTCACGTGTCGGCGGTTGTGTGGGAAGCCTACACCGTGGTTGTTTTGTGACCCTTCGGGACCTCGAATGAACCTCCGTTAACCCCTGTATCCCAGCGTTTCACAGCGCTTTGACCGGCTCTTGGCCCTGCCGGATAGTTGCTGCAACGCACACCATCCATCACTTTCGAAGGGGACTCCATGGCTATCTCACGCCTCAAAACAGGCACCGCACTGGCACTCGCCGTAACCACGACTCTCGGCCTCGCCGCGTGCTCGGACCCGGGCGCCTCGGCCGCGCCAGCGCCGTCGTCGTCCGCGTCCGCGGGCAAAACCTTCAATCTGGCGCCCGAGCAGAACCGCTTCCATGTTCAGGTCTCGCCGGAAGCCGCTGCCTTGGTGCCCGATTCGGTCAAGGCGGACGGCAAACTGACGGTCGCGGTGAGCCCGTTCGCCGCGCCGCTGGCCGTCTACGCCACGGACAACAAGACGCCGGTGGGCAACGAGGTGGACCTCGCCGTCGCGCTGGCAGAATCGCTGGGACTCAAGGCGGACATTGTCCCGACGGCGTGGGCCGACTGGCCGTTGGGCGTGGAATCGGGCAAGTACGAGGCCGTTATCTCGAACGTCACGGTGACGGAAGAGCGCAAGCTCAAGTTCGATTTCGCCAGCTACCGCGAGGACAAACTGGGCTTCTACGCCAAGAGCGACAGCTCCATCACGAAGGTGGACTCGGCTCCGGACGTGGCGGGCAAGCGGATCATTGTGGGCTCGGGCACCAATCAGGAGGCAATCCTGCTGCGTTGGGACGCCGAGAACAAGAAGAACGGCCTGAAGCCGGTTGAGTTCCAGTATTACGACGACGACTCGGCCTCCACGCTGGCGCTGCAGTCGGGCCGTGCGGACCTGACGTTCGGGCCGAACGCGACCGCGTCCTACAAGTCGCAGACCGATGGCAAGACCAAGAACGTGGGCCTGGTCGACGGCGGGTGGCCGCTCAAGGCGAGCATCGCGGTGACCACCAAGAAGGGCAACGGTTTCGCGGCGGCAGCCCAGGCAGGCCTGAACTCGCTCATCAAGGACGGCACGTACGGAAAGATCCTGGACCGCTGGGGCCTTTCGGCGGAGGCAATCCAGAAGTCGGAACTGAACCCGCCGGGCTTGCCGAAGAGCTAGGGCCAGCTGCGGGGTGTACCTTTCCACGTATCCGGAACCGCGATCCGGACAAGCGAAAGGGAATTCCATGGGCCGGCGCCTTGCCATCCTCGACGACTACCAAGCGGTCGCCTACGATTACGCGCCGTGGGCTGGGCTCACCGACGACGGCGTCGATGTCACCGTCTTCACGGAGTCTTTGGAGGACGCCGTGGATGCCCTCCGCGACTTCGACATCATTATGGCCATGCGGGAACGGACCACTTTCGACGCCGGGATCCTCCGGCAACTGCCGAAGCTGAAACTCCTGGTCACCACGGGGATGGCCAACGCAGCCATCGACGTGCGCGCGGCCGGGGAGCAGGGCATCACTGTCTGTGGGACAGGCGGTTCACCCGCCGCGGCGCCCGAGCTCACGTGGGCCCTCCTTCTGGCGTTCGCACGCAAGGTGCCGTTCGAGGACCGCCGGCTCCGCTCTGGAAGTTGGCAGAGCACGGTGGGTTTCGAACTGTCAGGGAAGACCTTAGGGGTGCTGGGACTCGGCAATATCGGGAGCAAAATCGCCGGCTACGGCAAGGCGTTTGGCATGGATGTCATTGCTTGGAGCCCCAATCTCACGGAAGAGACTGCCGCCGCTGCCGGCGCCAGGAAGGTGAGCAAGGAAGCACTCTTCCGGGAGGCCGACGTCGTTAGCGTCCACGTGCGGTTATCGGAACGGTCCCGGGCGCTCGTCGGGGAGGACGAGCTAAGGCTCCTCGGCCCGGAAGGCGTCCTGGTGAACACAGCCCGCGGGCCGATCGTGGACGAAGCGGCGCTCCTCCGCGGGCTCAACGAGGGCTGGCTCGGCGGCGCGGCCCTGGACGTGTACGACGTCGAACCCCTCCCGGCTGGCCACGCCCTCTTCACGGCCCCGCGCACCGTGCTGACGCCGCACTTGGGTTACGTCACCTCGCAAAGCTACGCCCATTTCTATGGCGAGGCCTTCGAGGACGTCCGAGCGTGGGTGCGGGGCAATCCGGTGCGGGTGCTCACGGCTTGATTCGGCGGCGTCGAATGGGGGTTGAGATTGGGGTTGAATAGTCGAGTGCCTGCCGAATTCTCGCTCCGTCCCGCCCTGCCTGCCGATGCCCACTGGATCGCGGAGCTGCGCGCCGTCGTCATGCATCCGGATTTGGAGCGGCTTGGGCGTTGGGATCCGGTCCGCGTCAGGGAGCGGTTCTTGAATGCGTTCCAGCCGGATCACACTTTCGTCATTGCCGTGGAAGGGCGAGCTGCCGGTGTCATCGCTGTCCGTCCCGAGCCCGAAGCGCTGTGGATCGAGCACTTCTACATCAACCCTGGATTCCAGGGGCAAGGTCTTGGGGCCGGCGTGCTTCAGCGGGTCATGGGCGAGTCCAAGGACCACCGACCGTTCCGGCTCAACGTGCTCCAGGGCAGCCCGGCCCGACGCCTCTACGAACGCCACGGCTTTGTCCTGGAGACCGAGGATCCGGTAGACGTTTTCATGGTCGCAGCCTGATTTGTAGCGAATGCGGTCGTCTACGGCCCGCCACGATCGGCGGCAATCCTGAGTCCGCCGACTGGTCGGCGAGGCAACGCCAATGCCTCCATATCACAGGAGCAAGCAGCAGTAGGGGTCAATAGGTGCTCTGCTGTTCTGCAAACCGGGCTATCACAGTCGCATCCGGTTTATGGAACGTTCGCCAGTCCGAGCCGACGTCGACCCACCGCGCGGGCTGGCCATCCTCCGGGAGGAGCTCGGTCGAGGGGTCGGCGATCGTCCAGTATGACAAGTTCAGTGTCACTGACCAGTCCGACCGGTATGAGCGGACAGCCGCGAACGCCGGGCGGTCAGGAGTCCTTCTTCTGCCATGTGCGCAATGGACACATCATGGATGGCCACCTCAACGCCGAGCCTGTCGTGCACTCTTAATCGATCCGTGTCCCACTCAGTGAGATCGCGGCGCGCCGGACGCGTTCCAAACGACCGCAGAAGCCTACCGGCACTTGAACTGGCAATTCGTTGATCGGGGAACCAGCCGACGCGTCCTCCGACTCGACGTGACCGCCGAACTGCACCCAGAACTGCCCCTTGCGATGGAAACACAGGAGAACACGATCGAATTCAGGCGAAAACACGAAGCAGGACCCCGGTGACATGCTCCAGATCGCCATCTCGACGCAATGCCGCGTCCCCCGCCAAGTTCAGGAACTGCAGATACGTGTCTCGCGATACCGATTCAGGAAGTTCTCTCAGGCTGGCGAGCAGATTGGCAAGAGGCATCCTGCCATCTTGCCCCACAGGGCAAAGAACAATTCAATGCCAGGACGAAGTGTGGAATCGCAGCGATGAATGTCAGCCTTGGTGCCCGTTAGCCGATAGTCAACCGGCAGCTTTCAGGCCTGATTCTTGATGAATACAGTTTGAGGGTGAATTTCCACGCACTCAAGCGCTTCATCGACCTTGCGCCTGTTCCTGCCGATGCACAGCGTGTCATCCAGGTTGAAGAACAGAACAACGACTACGAATCTGGGGTCGCCCGCATCGGGATGGAGCAGTGGAGAATCCGCACCGCCCGGATCACACCGACGAAGCCGGGCGCCTTCGTCGCGGTCTGGAAGCGAGACGAAGGCGGATCGACCAGGCCCTTCACGGCTGAAGAGTCGATGTCCGGACTGCTCGTCTTCGTAGAGGAGCAGGAACGATTCGGGGTCTTCCAATTCACCAAGGCGCACCTGATCTCGCTCGGATACGTCAGCTCCGACCTTCACCCCGGCAAGCGCGGTTTCCGCGTCTATCCCGCATGGTGCACCGACCTGAATCCTCAAGCGTCACGCTCTCAGCGCGCGCAGGGAGTTGCGTTCTCTGAGCTTCCTCCGAGTGTCGCGTCGCGGGCCCCTGCAACAGGCTGGCAACCATCTCGACCCCGTACGTTGCACCACGTCCTCTTTCCGGCTGAGGGTCTGGCCCAACAAGGGTCCGTTAGCCGAACCTCTTGCGGGACGTTTAGCGAGCGGGCGCTCAAAGTGGCTTACCACGAACGCTCAAAACGGTGGAGTAAGCGTGCTCAAAATGGTAGCTTGGAAACGCTCGCAATGGTGTACTAGTCAACCTGGAGAATCATCACAATGGACGGATACAAGAGACGGATCATCGATGACTCAATCGACGAGCTCTTCACCTCGTTCGCTGCAATCTCCATCGACGGGGCTCGGGCAATCGGGAAGACCTCCACTGGGAGGCAGCGAGCGCAGACAATTCTCGACTTGGACCTCCCCGAAATACGGCAGTTGATCCAAGCAGATCCCAAGTACTTGAGCAGAGTAGACACCCCAGTCCTCATCGATGAATGGCAACGTGTCCCCGAGGTCTGGGACCGTGTCCGCCGCCTCGTCGACAGTGACTCGACCGGCGAACGGTTCATCTTGGCCGGCAGCGCCGCACCCGTTGGCGCCCGCCTCCACTCCGGCGCCGGCCGTATCATCAGATTCCGGATGCGACCTCTCTCCATCGCGGAACGCAACTTGGCAACGCCCACCGTCCGCGTCGGCGATCTGCTCGGCGTAGACACGCCGGACATCCATGGTTCCAGTGATGTTGAACTGCGTGACTACGTCCGCGAAATCGTCGCCTCGGGATTCCCGCAGCCCCGGCAGATGAGCGATCGTGCCCGCGGAGTTTGGCTGGATGACTACATCGAGCGAGTCATCACTCACGACTTCACCGAACAGGGACACCGCATACGCCGGCCTGAACTGCTGCGAGGTTGGTTGCGGGGTTACGCCTCGGCCACCGCGTCCGCAACCACCTTCGCGAAGATCGGTGCCAGTCTCGACCCAGGTGAACCAACAGGACCGACGAAGAAGACGTCGATCGCTTACCGTGACGTCCTCAGCAGCCTCTACCTGCTCGACCAAGTCGACGCCTGGTCGCCCGGCCAGAAGATCCTGTCACGAGCTTCCCTCGCGCCGAAGCACTTTCTCGCCGATCCGGCACTCTCCGCGCGCCTGCTCAACCTCAACGAGGTCAAACTGATGTCCGCCGCCCAACCCGCGACCGACAACGGGGACCGAACTCGCCTCGGCGATTTCTTCGAAGCACTCGTCGCCCTCAGCCTCCAGACCTATGCGGAGGCGAACGACGCGCAAGTATCTCACTTCCGCGACCATGATGGGAGGCACGAGATTGACTTCATCATCCACCGAGGACACGCAGAAGCTGTGGGTGTTGAAGTGAAGCTAAAGTCCGCGATCACTGACCACGACGTTCGCCACCTGCTCTGGCTGAAGGAGTCGCTCCCCGACCAAGTCGTCGATCTCGTCGTCATCAACACGGGCGCCCACGCGTATCGTCGACAGGATGGCGTGGCGGTCGTCCCGCTCGCGTTGCTCACCGCCTGAGTGACGGTCTGCGGGCACGGAAAAGCGTGAAACCGCTCGCTTCGGTCGGTGCTCGAGGTGTGACGCCCGCAAGCGGAACCCTCAGCGGACGATAGCTGCCCCAAAGATGAGAAGCCTGTCACGGACGGGTACTGGGACGTAGGCTCCGAACATGTCAAGGCGGACCTTCTTCAGGAGCGATTTCCCGCGCGTCGGTCCTGTTTAAGGAGAAGCATGCGAAGGAACTTCATACTTTCCTGGCCTCAAACGGTGGGGTTCCTGGTCATTGCAAGGACAATCATTTTCCGGCCGGAGTTCGATCCTTGGCGCATTGCCGCAGGTGGGCTAATCGTCGTCCTCGTAGCCGTTGGAATCCGAGTGAAGCTGCATCACGAGCGGAGCGACAGGACGACCAAGACATCGCAAGATGAACAATTGGGCGCGGGAGAGGGTGTCCGTTAGCCGATCGGTGAGAGCACAATCGAAGTCGGTGTCGATGTCTTGGTGAGATAGTGCTAGTCGAGCATCCCGAGGTATTGGGGGCGGCATTTCATTGGGTGGATGAGTTTCTTCTCTACCGTCGTCCCAGACGAGCACCACGAGTTCCAGCAGCCGGCCGTGGGTGTCAAAGCCGAGGCGGAGGAACCTGCGCGGGTCGCCATCGTCCAGGGGGACGGATACCAGCGGCCAGGTCGCCGCCTCGATCCCGTCAGCGGAGCTGATCCCGTGCTTGTGTGCGGAGCGGCGGACGATCACGCCGCGTGCGACCAAGCGGCCAGGGCGGCGCGGATCGCCTCGGACCGGTTGAGGTGCTCGCGCTCGGCCCGTGCCATCACCGCTGCAAGCTCCTCGACCGTCAGCCGTACGGGAACGACCTGAGACGCCTCCGCGCCCCGGGCAGGGCGCCCCATCCGCGCCTTCAGCTCCTCAAGCTCGTAACCGGCCTCGGCTTCCTCGACCCACTCATCGATCTCGGCCTCCGAGACCTCCCGTCCGTGCATCTTGCGTTCCATGCAGACAATCGTATTACGAATAACTGCCGGTGACCAGATGAACTGACCATTGTCCGTTAGGGGATCCCTTTGCGGGGCGCATGAGCAGCAACTGTGCTCGCCGGAGCGCGGCTGTCAATCAGCTTCCTGTTGCCGGTCGATCATCCAGGGACGGTGACGCTCGTCTCGAGCGAATCCTAAATCGGACGGCCGGAACCGGCTGACGGGAACACGCTGAATGTTCCCACCGATCGATTGCGCGAAACGCTCATTCAACCTTCGCGCGTCGAAGTTGTCGTCGAGAGTGGCCATCACGATGTTGCGTTGTGGCTGCGACGCGGCGGCCACGCTAAGGAGCGCGAGTCCTACCCCTCGTCGCCGCGCGGAGGGAACTACTGCAACCAGCTGAATGAACAACGGGTCCGAATCGGTTCGACCCGCGAGCACACAACAAAAGCCGACAGGATAATCAGCGATCTCTGCCAACAAAACGAGCTGCTGCCCAATCTTCGATACGTTGTCCTCGACAGACTGAATGTTGGTTGACTCGCAGTCTGCCTGCATCCATCGCATCCAGCGACCGTCCTGCGCCGTCTGCTCCGCCTTACGGATCAAGACCTCCGAAGGTGGCAATGCCTCCAGCCCTTGCTTCCATGCGTCGAACCCTGGTTCGGCGTACGGGGAGTAGGGATTGAACATACCCCGAACACTATCAACGACGAATGACCGCTCCGGCGCCTGTCTGAGCGGGTGGCGGCCTGATCACCGCTCAACTGTGTCCGTAGGCCGGTTGTGACTGTTGGTTCGGAATGGCGGCTTTTTCACAGTTCGGTTTGGCGGTTTTGACGTTCCGTTCGAGGATCCTTCACCGGACACAGGCGCGACGCCTAGCGGGAATAGATGATCCTGCGGACACGTTCGACAGGACCGAGCTAGTTCAGTCACCGTTCAGGGCTCGTTCGGTGAGCAGGTTTAGGCTGGATGCCGATGCAGCCAGTTCAATGCTCCCCTTGTTGGTACTCAGAACAATGACGCTTCCTTTCGGGAAAACCGTCCATGGTGCTTTTACCCCGTCGCGCACAAGCCGTGGCTCTGAATAGATTTCGACTGGACCGGCCACGGAACCGGTGAGGCCCGTCTTCGCTTGAAATAGCACTTTGCCTGGCTCTGCCTTCACGTACCCTAAAGTCCATTTTCGCTTGAGCGCTGATCCTTCCTCACGATGCGCGCATTCAAAGAGTCCTTGCTCCGCGTCCAGCGCAATCCGTTTTCTCTTCATCGGCCGTAGGAGCACTTCAACTAGCCGTAGTGCCGCGAAACCTGCCAGAAAGACGGTAGCCAAGGCCGGCCAAAATCCTATCGATTCCTCTAGAGGTGAAAACAGCGACACAAGAATTACGATCAGGAGGTAGCTGGGAACATTGGCGTCTTGCAGCTTCTCAACCCATCCTCTAGGCGCGGGACTCAGGTCTTGTTGTCGCATCCTGCCCGTCCTTCTTTCGGGTTGTCCGGAAATTGGCCTCCCGCTTTGCCAGCTCGTCGCTGTCGAAGCGTGCATCCGCGGGACTTCTCCTGGATTGTCCAAAGCCTAGCCCCACCAGTCAAGGTGCCCACGGCATGGTGTTCGCCCACTCCTGTTCGGTCAAATGCGGCCCTAGGCATCCACTTAGCATCGTCCGTAAGACGGTCCCCCGCCGGTCAGCTCGCCACCTTCATGCCTTACCTTCGAGAAAACCGATATGCAGGCACTCTCTGGTTCCCGTATGACCCGCCCGATTAAATGCCCGGGGTGCCCTAAACGCTACACGCCACGTCATCTCGTTAACGCAGAGATACGAGCCCGGCCCTCCGCCTCTGCCAAGGCCACGGCTTTGTCTTGGAAACCCCGGGTCAGGTGGATGTTCTCATGATTTCTTCCGTTCTTGATGCAGCCGTCTAGAGCTGCTGTTCCCATACTGCTAATTTGAGCCGCACCAGTCCGTCATGGTTGTATCCGCTGTTCCCCACCGGACCCCTCGCCTCACAAGTTCGGCCAGGGAACCCTGCCGGCGTAGTCCCAGAGTGCTGTTTTGGACCCCCCAAACGGCACTTACTCAGCAATCGATGGAAGTTCAAAGCTGCACCGGAACCAACGACTCCGAGCGCACCGGCGTCGCCAGCCCCAGGTTCTCGCGGAGGGTCGAGCCGAGGTATTCCGTGGGGTACACGCCGCGTTCCTGCAGCTCGGGCACGAGATGGTTCACGATGTCGTCCAGGCCCGTCGGAATGAGCCAGGGCGAGATGTTGAAACCGTCCACGGCACCGACGTGGGCGTATTCAGCCAAGGTATCGGCCACGGCTGTGTAGGATCCCGTGAACGTCGCGTCCACCCTGGAAGTCCTGGAGCTCACGAACTGCCGGATGGACAAGTTCTTCTCCTTGGCTTCGGCACGCCACTGTTCGGCGAGCTGCCGGGCCTTGGCCCCGTGGAAACCGCTCCCCCGGGTTTCCGAGGTCTCCTCCACCACAGGATCGATCTCCGGAAGCGGACCATCGGGATCGTAGCCAGACAGCTCACGGCCCCAGAACTGTTCGAGATACGCGACCGCCTGCTGGGGCCCGATCTGCAGGCTGCGGACCCACTCCTTCTTCTCGCAAGCTTCCTCGTCAGTGGCGGCGAGAATGAACTCGCTGGCAGGCATGATCTGGACGTCGTTGGCGCCCCGTCCGGCTGCCAAGGAACGCGAGACGATATCAGCGCGGAACTCCACGGCGTCGTCGAACTTCGGGTGCGCCGAGAAGATGACGTCAGCTTGGCGGGCCGCGAAGTCGCGGCCTTCCGTGGAATCGCCAGCTTGGAATAGCACCGGCCTGTACTGGGCGCTGCGCGGGAGCCGGGGCGTGACGTCCACGGAATAGTGCTGCCCGGAGTGGTGCACACGCCGAGCATGGCCGGGCACCGCCCAGGACTCCGCGGAAACTGACGAGGAAACCGCTCCGTCCTCCCACGAATCCCAGATCTTCTTGGCCGTCTCCACGAAAGCCTCGGCATGGACGTATCGATCGGCGTGATCCAGGTAGCCGCCCCGCCGGAAGTTGGCCCCGGTCCAGGCATTGTCCGTGGTCACGACGTTCCAGGCCGCACGGCCGCCGGAAAGCAAGTCGAGGGAGGCGAGCCTGTGAGCGAGGTCGGCGGGATCGTTGTACGTCGTATTCTGCGTGGCAACGAGCCCGATGTTGGACGTCACCGACGCCAACGCGGCCAGCACGGTCTGCGCGTCCGGCCTGCCCGCGACGTCCAAGGCGTGTGGACGGCCGAGGTGTTCCCGCAGGCGCAGGCCCTCGCCCAGGAAGAAGGCTGCGAACAGCCCGCGCTCGGCGGCCTGGGCGACCCTTCGGAACGACTCAAAGTCGGTCTGCGAACCCGATTCAGGCGCTTTCCAGATGGTGCCGGAGTTCACGCCCTGGAAGAAGATCCCGAACTGGATCTTCCCGCTCGGCTGGAATTTAGCACGGTTGTGCTGTGTCATATTCTCTCCTCAGTTTTCCGCGCCAACGACGGCGGCACCCGCCGCCGCGCCCAAGCTCGAGTACCGGCTCAGCGGCCGTTCAAGACCCAGCAATTCCCGGAACGTCCCGCCGTGGGCAACAGGCTGGAGCGCCCCGCGGCGACGAAGCTCGGGCAGCACCAACTGCGCCAACTCCTCGAGTTCCACGTCCAACACAGCCGGATGCAGACGAACGCCGTCGGCCACCGCCAGCAACTCGGCAAGGAAATCGGCCAATTCCGCGGCCGTGCCGACGAAACGCGCCCGGGAACTGGACCAAGGAGTAAACGCGTCCAGTTCGGCGAGCCGCGCGGAGGCGCTTTGCCCACGCGAGTCAAGGACGACGTCGAGCTCCGCCACCACCGCCGGGCCGCCCGCAAGAGTCGGGCCGCCCCCAATAACGGTCCGGGCACGCACCTCCGCAACCTCTGCGGCAAGAAGCGAAGGCGTCGGAGCGGACACCAGCACCACATCGACGTCCGAAGGAAGCAAGCCAGCCTGCGCCACCACGGGCAACTGCCCCTGCAGCGGGCGCGGAATGATAGAGGGACCCTTCACGGAATACCCGGCCCCTGCGAAATCCGCCGGCGTCTCGAAGTCGATGTAGTGCAGTTTGTCGACGTCAAGGTACCGCCCGGTGGGGACGTCGCGGATCACGGCGTCGTCCTCCCAGGAATCCCAGAGCCGCCTGCTCACTTCCACCGACGCCGCGGCCTCTTGCGCCCGGGCGGCATCTTCAACGAAAGAGCGCCCGACGGCGGCAGCCTCCTCCGCGTAACCGCTCGCCGCGACGAGCCAACCGGCCCGTCCGCCGGAGACATAGTCGAGGCTCGCCAGTTGCGTGGAGATATGGAAGGGCTCGGTGTAGACGGTGTCGACTTCGGGGACCAGCACAATGGAACTCGTCACAGGCCCCGCGAAGGCGGCGCGCTGCAGGGCGTTAAGGCGGCCCCCAGCATCTCGCACGCGAGCGACTGAACTGGCCGCGGGCCCGTCGGCGAACGTCGCCACATGGAAGCCGGCCGACTCCGCCGCCAGCACCGTACTCCGGATCCGCGCACCGTTCAGCAACTCATCCGGGGCATGCCGGGCTTTGCGCCAGGCAGCCGGGTGGGCCCCGTCGCCGTCGAGCTCCAAGGCCAAGAATCCGGGCCGGCCCGGACGAGGATTGCGGCTCATTGCTGCTCCTGCCTTTCGTAAGGGATCTGTTCGCCGGCTTCGATCGCCACGGTCAGCCGGTTCTCGGCAGGTGGGAGTGGGCAGGTGGCAAGGTCGGTGTAGGCGCAGGGCAAGTTGACGGCACGGTTGAAATCGAGGACCGCGGAGCCGTCCGCAGCCGGGGTCACCGTGAGCGAGCGATTGGCCGCGTAGGTGGTCTTGCCCGAGGTCGCATCCGTGAACAGCACCGAGAGCGTGCCCGGCGCATGTCCGTTGAAGGCCGTCAGTACCTGGTCTTGGCCGGCGAGCGTGAAATGGAGCTCGCCGGGCGCCTCATAGACGTGCTGGATGCCTTCGACGGCGGCACCAACCGTCGTGGGACGAGGGGATTCGAACGGCACGAACGTACCGCTCACCGCGAACAGGGCATCCGGAGCATATGCCGGTGTGCCGCGGTATTCGTTGAGCAGCGGGTTCCCGGGATGCCGCGGCCGGACGATGTACTCGCCGCCGCGTTTGGCGAGTTCGACGACTGTGTCCCCCGCGTTGAGGTTGATGCCGTCGCGTTCAGCGATGGGACCGAAGGTGACGGTGGCCCCGGCGGCGTCAGGGTTGAGTTCCCTGCCATCCCGAAGCAGGCCTTCGCCCGCCCCCAAAACGACGGTGACGACGTCGTTCTCCACACTCCAGGTGCCAGGCACCCCATCCAAGGGAGCAGCTGCCGAACCAAGCCAGTGCAGGTGCGTGACGGCGAGGAATCCGTGCGGATCGGCCCGGTGGCGCTCGTGTGCGGCGTGCCATTCCTGCCAGGCGGCGGCGGTGGGGGTCTGCTCTTCGAACCGGGCGCGGGGGCCACGCCTGCCGGGTTCCCTGGCCGAGCTTGCGAGGTTAGGGAGCAGGTGGGGATGATTCCTCCTGTGGTTGGCATGGTCTGCGGTGACGGTTCCTGCGGCGTCAGGCGAGGCGGCTCCAGTGAATTCCGGACGACCGCCGTAGGGATCCGCTGGCTCCCAGAGGGTGGTGGGCGCGGCGGCGCGGACGGCCGGGATGACTTCGAGGGCGAACCGCTCCAGGATCTCTAGTTGCTGTTCGAGAGGAAGCGTGGTGGGCAAGGAAATGGATTGCAGATCGTGTCCGTAGAGCGAGTGGTAGCTCAGGATCTTGTCGATGACCTGTTCCGGGCTGCCCACCAGCGCAGGACCTTCAGCCACGGCGTGGTCGATGTCCCGGAACGGCGAATTGTTGCCCGGGACGTTGCGTCCAACCGTCAACGCCTCATAGACGGGCCCGAACTGGCGTTTTGCGTCCTGTGTAGTGTCCGCGATGAACACGCCGCCTGCCCCGGAACCCGAACCGAGGTACTGGTGCCGCGGATCGTGACCGTGGCGTTCGTATTCCTCGCGGTAATGGTCGATCAGGATCTTGTAGTTCTCGCGAGGCTGGATGGCGTTGGCGGTGAACAGCGGATCGCCCCACTGTGCGGCGAGCGCGGCCGAGGTGAGGGTTGTAGCTGAGCCGTGCCAAATCCGTGGCGAACCCGCAAACGGTCGCGGCGTCGTCGTCGTCGCTTCGGTCAATGAGGGCCTGAAACGGCCGGACCACATGACGTTATCCTCACGCCACAGCCGCCGCAACAAGCCATACTTCTCGGCGAGCAGCTCCCACTGGTCATCCAGGGAGAGGGGGAATTGCTGAAACATGCGGTACTGAAGCACCTCGTTGCCCTTGCCGATCACGAGTTCAAGGCGGCCCCGGCTCAACTGATCGATCGTGGCGTAGTCTTCGGCCACCCGCACGGGATCGAGTACGGACAACACGGTGACCCCCGTTTGGAGCCTGATGCGGCTGGTGACAGCGGCGATCGCGGCGAGGACCGTCGTCGGGGACGAAGAGATGAACTCACCGGCGTGCCGCTCCCCCACCGCGAAACTGTCAAAACCCAGCTCCTCGGCCCGGCGGGCAGTCTCCACCACCTGGTTGAGCCGCTCCGCCGTCGAGACGATTTCGCCGGTTACCGGGTTCTTCAGGTGCGGAATGATATCGAGTACCTGGAACTTCATTTCGCACTCCCGAAGTTTGCCTCGGTAACGGTCTTGGATTCCGGGAGTGCTTCCTCGCTCAGACCCCAGCGATCCAGGACCTTGCCGTAGGTACCGTCCTTGATGGCCGAATTCAGGGCATCCGTGATGGCCGGAGCCAGGCCGTTGCCTTTGAGGGTGGTAGCCGCGACGAGGGTCTCGGAGGGCCAACCGGCATTGACTTTGCCCACGACTTTGAGGTCGTTCCGGGTGTTTTCCCGATAGGACACTGACGGGTAGGGCGCGAGGTTCAAGTCTGTCCGGCCCGAGGAGAGCGCCAGGATGGTGTCGGCGTCGGAGGAGTAGTACTGCAGGGTTGCAGGCGCCTTGCCGCGGGATTCCAGGTCCTTGTTCCAGGCCAGGAGGATCTTCTCCTGGTTGGTCCCCGATCCCACCGAGACCTTCAGTCCGGAGATGTCGTCCGCGCCCTTGATGTTGTACGTCGACGACTTCTTGGCTTCGAAGCCCATGTATGCGGCGCGGTATGTGGAGAAGTCGAACAGTTTCACCCGGTCCTTGTTGATGCCCACGTTCGAGAACACGGCTTCGAAATCCCCCGACTGCGTCTTGAGCGGCCAGTTCTCCCAGGAGGTGACCTGGACGTCCAGGGCGAGGCCCAGCTTGTCGGCTACAAGTTGTGCGATGTCCACTTCGACGCCGATCGGGGTCTTGTCATCTGTGGCGTGGAAGGACAGCGGGATGGACCCGGCGGTGGTGGCAACCGTCAGTTTGCCGTCCTTGCCGATCGCAGCAGGAACGGCGGCTGCCGCGGCGGGGTCCTTCTGTGCTCGGATGCGGTTCTGCTCGGGCGAGGTGTTGTAGACGACGCCGTTGCGGGCAGCACTCGCGGACGGGCTGGTCCCAGCAGCGGACGCACCGGGGTCGGAGCAAGCGGCGAGCGCCGGGAGTACGACGGCGGGCAGCACCGCGAGCGCCAGAAGCCTGGTTTTGATGCTTGGCATTTAGGGATTCCTCAGATGTTGAAAGCTGGTTCGATGACTTTGGAGAAGAAGCTGCGTGTCCGGGGTTCGCGGGGATTCGCGAAGATCTCCCGGGGACTGCCTTGCTCCACGATCTGGCCTTGGTCCATGAAGACCACGGTGTCCGCCACGTCGCGGGCAAAGCCCATTTCGTGCGTGACGATGATCAACGTGGTGCCCGAGGTGGCGAGTTCGCGGATGACATCGAGGACCTCGTTGACGAGCTCCGGATCCAGCGCCGAAGTGGGTTCGTCGAAGAGCAGGATCTTGGGGTCAAGGGCCAGCGCCCGGGCGATGGCAACGCGCTGTTGCTGGCCGCCGGACAATTGCCGCGGATAGGCATCGGCCCGGTCCATGAGTCCCACGCGGTCCAGGAGTTCCAGCGCACGCTTGCGCGCTTCGGCCTTGTTCCGGCGGAGCGCGACGACGGGTGCTTCAGTCACGTTTTCCAGTGCGGTGAGGTGCGGGAACAGGTTGAAGTTCTGGAACACCATGCCGATGTCCGTGCGCTGTTTGAGGATGTCCTTTTCGCGCAGTTCGTGCAGCTTGTTTCCCCGGACCTGGTAGCCCACCAATTGGCCGTCGATGGTGATGTACCCGCCGTCCACCTTTTCCAAGTGGTTGATCGTCCGCAGGAGGGTGGATTTCCCGGAACCGGAGGGCCCCACGATCACCGCAACGCCGCCTGGCGGAACCGTCAGGGAAACATCCTTGAGGACTTCAGTGCCCCCAAAAGACTTGCGGACGTTGGTGATTTCCACGTGACCGCGGGTTGCAGCGGTACTCATCGGACTTCCTTTGCTCGGTCAGTGTTCACGGGGGCGTGGGTGGAAAAGAACTTCCTGGCCTTCTGCAGCGGAGTGAGCGGTAGGTTGCGGACGGCGCCCTTCGAGTAGTGCCGCTCGATGTAGTACTGGAAGACGCTCAGGACCGACGTAATCGCCACGTACCAGAGGGTGGCTACGAGGAGCAGCGGAAGGACCTGCTGGGTGCGGTTGTAGATAACCTGCACGGTGTAGAAGAGCTCGGAATAGGCCAGGACGTAGACGATCGACGTTCCCTTGACCAGGCCGATGATCTCATTGAAAGCGGTGGGCAAAATGGCCCGCATGGCCTGCGGCAACACGATCCTGGTGGAGCGTCGCCACGCCGGGATGCCCAGGGCCGCGGCTGCCTCGAGCTGGCCCTGATCCACCGAGAGGATGCCGCCGCGGATGATCTCCGCCGAGTATGCCGCCTGGTTGAGGGTCAGACCCAGCACGGCCGCCGCGAATTGGCTGATGAGCGTAGTGGTCTGGACTTCGAAGAAGCGGATATCCGTGAAGGGGATGCCCAAGCTGATTTTCTCGTAGAGGTAGCCCAGGTTGTACCAAAGCAGCATCTGGACCAACAACGGCGTTGAGCGGAAAATCCAGGAGAACGTCCAGGACACTGAGAGCAGCAGCGGGGAGGCCGAGAGCCTCATGAGCGCCAGGATGAAACCGAGGACAAAACCGAGCGCGCCGGAGATTGCCGTCAACTTGAGTGTCTCCACGAGGCCGTTCACCACGGATTGCGCGGTGAACCATTGCGCCACGACACCCCATTCCCAGCGCGGGTTGGTCGCGAGGGACCAGGCAACAGCGACGACGCCAAGCGCCACCAGCACGGTGCCTACCCAGCGCCATGGATGCCGGGCCGGTACCAGCTTGTAGCCGGAGTAGTCGGTTGGGGCACTGTGGGCTGCGGCACTCTGGGCTGCGGCACTCTGGGAAGCTTCCGCCGTCGGGCTTTCCGCGGCGGCGCTGTGTTCCAAAAAGGCGCCAGGTGCCGGTTCCGGTTCACATTGCTGTGCGGACTGCGCCACTTTGGTTGCTGCTGAACTCACGCGCCACCTCGCTTCGTATCGCTTGATTGATCGGATGGCTGCCAATCTAGGGGCGTCTTCGAAGCGGCTGCAAGGCGGATTTTTGCACTTCTTCATGGGGATTCATCGCGCTTCGCGCGGCTTCATATGGAGCCATATGAGTCCGTTCTTTGCGCTTGTTGACGCACCGTGACGCGCAGTGAACGGCCGTTACCGGCGCCTCGACCGAAGCACCGCCAGGTCCCTAGGCTCGGGTACCACCAGCCACCGCCAACAGGAGTTGCCATGCCGTCCTTCGCCCCCGCGATCGTGTTCATTGGCGGTGGTCCGCGCTCAGCCGGCATCCTCGAACGGCTCGCGGCCAACAAGCCCGGACTCTTCGACGGCCCACTCTCCATCCACGTCGTCGAGCCGTACGAACCCGGTTCCGGGAGGATCTGGCGCTATGACCAGAGCCCGGGACTCCTGCTCAACTCCACGGCAGCGGACGTCACGATGTTCACCGACAGTTCCGTGGCCTGCGACGGACCCGCAGTCGACGGACCGGGCCTCGCCGCGTGGGCAGCCGGCGTGTTGGACGGTTCCATCCGCGACGTCCCGCAGTTCGAGCCCCACCTCCTTGAGCAGCTTCGGGCGCTGACACCGGCCTCGTTTCCCAGCCGCCAGCTCCAGAGCAAGTACCTCGAGTGGTTCTTCCGCAGGGCCGTCGCGGCACTCGGCCCGGACGTTACGGTGACGGTCCACCGGGACATGGCCACCGCCGTCGAGCATCTTGTTTCGGAGCGCGGCGGTGCGAAGTACCGTGTGCGGCTCGCCTCCGGCGGGGTGCTTGAGGCGGACCTCGTGGTGTATTCGCTGGGGCACACGGATTCCCGAGCCGGGCCGGAATCAGCGCGGCTGGACGGATTTGCCGCGCGCCATGGCGGGTTCCACGCGGCGCCGTCGTACACCACCGACGTCGACTATTCGCCGATTGCCCCTGGACAGGACGTCCTGGTCTCGGGCATGGGTCTGGCATTCGTGGACCTTCTGGTGCTCTTGTTCGAGGGCCGCGGCGGTCGCTTCGAAGACAGGCCCGACGGCGGCCTGGACTATGTGCCGTCCGGCGCCGAACCGCGACTCTGGGCAGGCTCGCGCCGCGGAGTCCCCTACCACTCCAAGATCTTGTCGACCCTGCGCGGCGAGCCCGTCGGCGCACCCCGGTACTTCACCGCGGGCGCCGTGGAATCGCTGCTCGCAGCCCACGATGAGCTGGATTTCCGGACCCAGCTCTGGCCGCTCATCGCCAAGGACGCCGGCCACGCCTACTACCGCGAACTCTTCACCGGATATCCCGAGCGCGTCCGGGGAAGCTGGGACGAGTTTTCCGCGCGCTTCGAGGCCCTGGATTGGTACAGCCGCGCGCGCGAAGACCTCGTGGCCGCGGCCATCCCCGACCCGACCCTCCGGCTCGACCTCGAGACCCTGGACCAACCGTTCAGCGGCTGCGCTTTCGCGGACCATGCCGCGGTGCAGAGGTCCGTGGCGAACTACATCGAACGCGACCTCAAGCTCCGCACGAGCCCCGACCATTCGGAAACCCTCGCCTTGTTCACGGCACTGCTCCGCGTCTACATGGAACTCGGCCGGCTGGTCCCACAGGAGAGGCTCAATTCGCGCTCCCAACAAGCGGTGCACGGATGGTGGCACGGTTTCTTCAGCTTCGTGGATTCAGGCCCGCCGCCTCACCGATTGCGCGAAATCCTCGCACTGCATCGCGCCGGATTGCTGCAGTTCCTGGGCCCGGGCATGTGGGTGCGCCCGGACGAGGCCAGAGGCCGTTTCGTGGCCGGTTCCTTCCAATCGCCCGTGGTAGTGGACGCGGCGGCGTACATCGAAGCACGGCTGCCTTCGCCGTCGGTGGCGCGATCGGCCAACCCCGCACTGGCGGACCTGCACGACGCCGGTTGGGGCACCGAACAGTCGCTTCTCACCGCGGACGGCCCGCACTCCACCGGTAAGCTGTTGGTCTCGAGTTCGCACGAAGTCCTGGCTCCCGACGGCGGACGGCAGGCGGGGCTTTTCGCCGTCGGACCCTGGACCTCGGGTTGGGGCGCCGGTGCGTTCGCGCGGCCCGGAACCAACGCAGCACCGTTCCGCGAGAACGATGCCCTGGCCCGCCGCCTCCTGGCCGAACTCTCCGCCCGTCACCCAAGCACCAGCCACCCAACCAACTCACATTTGTTGTCGTTTTGACGCCCGATAACGACAACAACTGCGAGCTTGTTGGGGAAATTCACGAAAGGTAAGCCATGACAACAACGCCAACCCTGCCGCCGTCGGGCCTTTCCGTCCTGACACTGCCCATGCGCGATCCACGCGTCAAGCCTCTTCTGGACGAACTCGCCCTCGAATACACCACGCGCTATGGCGACCTCTTCGGCAGCGGTGGTGCGGCCGAAGAGCTCAACAGGTACCCGGCCGGCGAGTTTGCCGCACCCCACGGTGGCCTCCTCATCCTGCAGGAGAACGGCGAAACCGTGGCTGGCGGGGCATTCCGCCGCTACGACTCCCGGACGGCGGAGCTCAAGCGGATCTGGACGCATTCGGCCCACCGCCGTCGTGGGCTGGCCCGTGTTGTCCTCGCGGAACTCGAGGCCGAGGCGTCCCGGCGCGGCTACCGACGGATCTACCTCACCACCGGTCCGCGGCAGCCCGAAGCCAAGAACCTGTACCTGGCCACGGGCTACACCCCGTTGTTCGATGTTGACGCGGATCCGGAAGAGATCAAGCACTTGGCATTCACGAAGGACCTGGCGCCCATCGAGGCGTGAGGTCTCGGGCCTTTCGCGCGCGCAAAGGGCCGGGATCTCACCCCTCGATTGCTACCCCACGGCCTGGCGCGCCGCGGCTTCGATCCGGGCCCGGTGATCGGCCCATTCTTCGGGGCTTCGCTGTGACAAATTCAGGTCCCCGGGGCCTTTCCCTGCCGAGCCGTCGATGAGCTCACGAAGTATGTCGGCATGCCCCAAGTGCTGGGCTGTCTCGACGCACATGTGCACCAGGATTTGATGGAGCGTCACGTGTCGGCGTTCTTCCGGCCACCACGGCACTTCCCCGGGAGCGTCGAGTGGGAGCGACTCGATGGTTGCATCGCTGTGCTCGGCCGAGAACCGGTGCAGCTCGATGATCTCCTCCCTGCTCTGTTCCGGGGGAACCCACAGGTCCGCGTCGGCTTCGGCATCGTCCGCGAGCCACGGCAAGTCCCGGCCGCTGGGCCGACCGAAGACCTCCCCGAAGTACCCCAGCTCCACACTGGCCACATGTTTGACGAGGCCCAGGAGGTTGGTGCCGGTGGGGGTCATGGGCCGGCGGACGTCGTACTCGTCGAGTCCGTCAAGCTTGGCGAGGAGCTCGCCGCGACGGGCACGCAGATATTTGAGCAGAACCGCTTTGTCATCCATCCGGGCACTATACCGTTGCCGTCGCGAGTGTGTACCGTCTGTGCATGGCAAAACTGATCTACGCAGGGATCATGTCCCTGGACGGCTACACCGCCGATGTCGACGGAAAGTTCGATTGGAGCATGCCGGACGAAGAAGTGCACGCCTTCGTCAACGACCTTGAGCGGCCCATCGGTACATACCTCTACGGCAGGCGGATGTACGAGGTCATGTCCGCATGGGAGGACATGTCCCTTTCCGAGGAGCCACCGGTCATGCGGGACTACGCGGAGATCTGGCGTGCCGCGGACAAGATCGTGTATTCCACAAGTTTGGAAAGTCCGTCCACCGCAAAGACACGCCTTGAGCGGGAGTTCGACGCCGGAGCCATCCGAGCGCTGAAAGATTCGTCAGAGCAGGACATGTCCATTGGTGGCACGGTTCTCGCCGCCCAAGCCATCAAGGCCGGCCTGGTGGACGAGTTCTGTCTCTTCCTCACGCCGGTGGTCGTCGGAGGCGGCAAACAATTCCTCCCCGACGGCGTGGGCCTGACCCTTGAGCTGTTGGACGAACGTCGCTTTGGCAACGGCGTCGTCTACCTCCGGTATGCCAAGCGAGCATAGGAAATACGGCAAGATTTATTTCGGCCAAACTGCGGCCCTGCACCACTAGGCTATGCGCATGGCCACGAAAACCACAGCTGAAAAGATCGCTACGATCCAGCAGGGATACAGCCTCGATGGCGCCACGATCGAACTGGGTGCCGCCATCGTCGACGGCGAAGTCCACAAAGAAGCACAAGTCCGGTTGCCACTGTCCATGATGAACCGGCACGGCCTGGTGGCAGGCGCCACGGGCACCGGCAAGACCGTCACCCTGCACATGATGGCAGAACAGCTGTCCACTGGCGGAGTGCCCGTCTTCCTGGCGGACATCAAGGGTGACCTTTCGGGACTCGCCACCGCGGCGACGGCCAGCGAGAAACTCACCGCCCGCACCGCGAGCCTCGGCCAAGAGTGGTCCGGCAAGGCTTTCCGGTCGAGTTCCTTTCATTGGGCGGGGATGGCAACGGCGTTCCCGTCCGGGCGACCATCACCTCGTTCGGCCCCATCCTGCTCTCGCGCATCATGGAACTCAAAGACACCCAGGAATCCAGCCTGCAGCTGATCTTCCACTTCGCCGATCAGAAAAAGCTGGAACTGATCGACCTCAAAGACCTACGGGCTGTCATCCAGTTCCTGACCTCCGATGAGGGCAAGGCGGAACTCGAAGACCTCGGCGGACTCTCCAAGGCCACGGCCGGCGTCATCCTGCGCGAACTCGTCAATCTCGAGGCCCAAGGCATGGAGAAGTTCTTTGGCGAGCCCGAATTCGATACCGCGGAACTTCTCCGCACAGCCCCGGACGGCCGCGGCGTGATCAGTTGCCTCGAACTTCCGACGCTCCAGACCAAACCCGTCCTGTTCTCGACGTTCCTGATGTGGTTGCTTGCGGACCTTTTCGAAGACTTGCCCGAAGCGGGAGACCTGGACAAGCCCAAGCTGGTGTTCTTCCTCGACGAGGCCCATCTGCTCTTCACGGACGCATCCAAGGCCTTCCTCGAAGCCATCACCACCACGGTGAGGCTCATCCGGTCCAAGGGGATCGGGATCTTCTTCGTCACCCAGACGCCCAAGGATGTTCCTTCCGCCGTCCTCGGCCAGCTTGCCAACCGGGTCCAGCATGCCCTGCGCGCGTTCACCCCCGAAGATGCCAAAGCCCTCAAGGCCACCGTTTCCACGTTCCCGGTGAGCGACTACGATCTTGAGGAAACACTCACCTCCGCGGGTATCGGCGAAGCGGTCATCACCGTCATGAACGAAAAGGGCGCGCCCACACCCGTGGCGCTGACGAAGCTGCGTGCCCCGGAATCCGTGATGGGACCCAGCACGGACGAGCTGATCGGCAGTACCATCGCGGCTTCCCTGCTGCTGCCGAAATACGGCACGGCGGTGGACAACATTTCGGCCTACGAGAAACTCAGCGGCAAAGCCACCGCACCCGCCACGGGAGAGGCCGCGCCAGGCGAGCCTCCGGTACCTGCCTCCCTTGACCACAATGCCGTGGATGCTGAAGCCCGCAGGATCGAGGAAGAGATCCTTGGCCGTCCCAGCAGCCGCCCCCTGCCAGGCTCCACCCCCGAAGAGTGGCCCCCCGCACCGGCCCATGCCCCGGCCCCGGCTCCGCAGCAAGACGGCGGCGGAATGATGGGCGATCTCGCAGGCGTCCTGGGTGGTGCGCTCGGCGGGGGAATGAAGAGCATGGCACGGTCCCTTGGTACGCAGCTCGGCCGGGAACTACTCCGCGGAGTGTTCGGAACCTCATCGCGACGGCGCCGCTAAAACGCAGCTGCCGCCCGCCGTCGGGCCCTTTCCCAAAAGCATGCTCAGTCGTCACGTGAGGAGAGGATGCCGGGGTATTGCTGAACCGGCGGGTAACGTAAAGGGCGTGCAGTTGAGTCAAGCGTTGGTCAAGACCGCGGCCGGGTGGCTACTCGGCCTGATGCTTGCTGTGGCCGCCGCGATCGTTTCGATCAACCTGGTGAGCAACTCCATAGCCAGCCCGCAGCAGCAGGTTCGAGATTACCTCTCGGCCCTCCAGAAGGGGCATGGCGGGGAAGCCCTCGGGCTCCTGCACGCGTCCGTGCCCAACGCCAATGCCGCCATGCTGGACGGTACCGCCCTGCAGACGGCGGCGTCGAAGATCACCGATATCAAGCTCGGCAACGCCGAATCCCGAGGCGGCAACCGGGTGACGGTTCCTTTGGACTACCAGATCGACGGCAAGGCGCTGCACTCGGACTTCCTGCTTGAACGGACGGGCACCGAGTGGCTGTTCTTCGGGAAGTGGTCCTTCGTGCCGTCATCCTTGCCGACCATCGAGGTCACCGTGGTGAACGCCAACGAGGCGACGCTGAACGGCGTCCCGGTGAACTTGCCCAATGGCCGCAACAGTTTTGCCGTGTTTTACCCGGGCCAGTACGAAGCCAGCCTCGCCGGCAAATACTTCTCGGCGCCGACTACCAGCACCTCGGTGACCACGGGTGCCCTGCCCCAGGCACCCCTCAACCTTCTGACCAAGCCCACCGACGCCATGATCAAAGTGGTGAGCGACAAGGTCAAGGAATTCCTGGACACCTGCGCCGCTGTCGCCACCAAGCAGCAAAAGCTCCAGCCCGACTGCCCGTTCTACCACGTGACCAATAGCCGGGTGGTGGACGGCACCATCAAATGGCAGATCACGGAATATCCCAAGGTCAGCATCGACCCCTTTAACGGCCAGTGGGTCGTGGCGCCCCTCAACGGCAAAGCCAAGGTAACAGCCCGCGAAATCGATCTCTTCAGCGGGCAAGTGGGAGACCTCAGCGCGGTTCACGACTTCAGCTTCACCACCCGGCTGGACATAGGCGCGGACACCATCACGGTGACGCCGCTGGTGAGCTTCTAGCTTCGACGGCGGCCCGCAGCCCCTGCCTAGTCCATCCCGCGCAGGTCAAGCACCAGTTCGGAGTCGCCGTCGGCCTGCAGGACAACGGGGATGCCCCAGTCTTGCTGGTAGAGGTGGCAGGCGGCGTGATCGGGGATTTCGCCGTCCTCGGTCTCCGGGCCATCGCACGCAGCCGCGCGGGCCGTGATGTGAAGGATCCCCTCAGGCACGTCCGCGGACAGCTCGAGGGTCCGCAGCAGCCCCACGGACGTGCCACCACCGGAAAGCAGCAGCTCGGGCGGGGTCGACGAAATCTTCAGCTGCGTCGGGTCCCCCCAGCGGTGGTCGAGCTTCTGCCCGGTCGGGGCCGTGAAGCGAACGGTGAGCCCCAGGTTCCCCGGCGCCACGGGACTCTTAGGCCGCTGCGTCTGGGATGCGCCCTCGTCCACCTGCTGGGCTTCCTTGGGGATCGGGACCAGGACCAGTTGGTGCTTGTTGGATTCGACCACCACGAGGAGCGGCTCACCGCCTTCCGGGTAGACCACGACGACGTCGCTCGGCTCGGCGAGTCCCCGCGCCAAGGTGGACACTGCCTTCGTCGCGGGGTCGTAGCGCCGCACGGCACCGTTGTAGGTGTCCGCGATGGCGACGGAGCCATCTGGGAGCACGGTGACACCCAAGGGGTGCTGCAGGCGGGCCGCGATGGCCTCGCCGTCCCGGAAACCGAAATCGAACAGGCCCTTGCCTACGGCGGACTCAACGGTCACGCCGGTTTCGCCAAGGACCAGGCGGCGCAGTGCCGAGGTCTCGGAGTCGGCCACCCAGATGTTGTCGTCCGCATCCACGGCCAGGCCGGAAGGTTGGGCGAACCAGGCTTCCTCGGCGGGTCCGTCAAGCAAACCCTCAAGGCCCGAGCCGGCCAGGATGGATACCTCGCCGCTGAGAGGCTCAAAGGCAAAGATCTGGTGTGTGCCGGCCATCGCGACGACGACGCGCTGCAGCTTCTCGCTCCACACCACGTCCCACGGCGAGGACAGGGAGACCCCGGTCCCGACACCCAGTACCCCGACGTCGAGGGCGTCGGCCGCGAAGTCAGCCGGACCGGCGTCGTGGTGTTCAGCCCAAACACCGGCACCGCTTTCCGTCACCCGGGCAGGGCCGGCGTCGAGCAAGCGCTGAACGCCGTTGCCGGCGACTGTCTGCACATAACCCGAGCTGAGCGTGACGCCGCGGAGGCGGTGGTTCACGGTGTCGGCGACCACCGCTTCGTAGCCAAGTTTCCAGGCGAGCTCCGCCGGGAGCACCGCCACGCCCTGCGGCTCGTTGAACTGGGCAATTTCCGCCGCGCCATCCAGGTAGCCCTTGGTTCCGGAACCGATGACGCGTTCCACGGTCTCAAGGTCGGGACGAAGTTCCACCAAACGGTGGTGGCCGGAATCGACGACCAGGTAGTTGCCGTTGTCCAGCTGGGTCGCCTTGCCGGGGAAGCGCAGGGTGCCCGACGTCGGGACGGGAGCCACGTAGGGGCCGTCACCGCGGTGGAGGGTCCCCTTGGCTTCGTGCTCGGCCACCAGCTCCTCAAGGAGCACCGCGAGGCCGTCTGCGTGGCCCTCACCGGAAAGGTGCGCCACGATGTAGCCCTCGGGATCAACAACCACCAGCGTCGGCCAGGCGCGGGCCGTGTAGGCCTTCCACGTGGCGAGCTCGGGGTCGTCCAGGACGGGGTGGTGGATTTCGTAGCGCTCCACGGCGGATGCGAGGGCCACGGGATCGGCTTCGTGCTCGAACTTGGGAGAGTGCACGCCGACCGTCACCAGGACGTCGGAGTATTTTTCCTCGAGCGGGCGGAGCTCATCCAGGACATGCAGGCAGTTGATGCAGCAGAACGTCCAGAAGTCGAGCAGCACGATCTTGCCGCGCAGGGCTTCCAGGTCCAGGGACTTGCCACCGGTGTTGAGCCAGCCACGGCCCACCAGTTCAGAGGCGCGGACACGCAGTTGGGTGCGTACGGATTCGCTCATCAGCGTCCTTCCAGGTTGGTCTTGCTTTCGGGCTGCTTGAAGTCCCGCTCAGTCAGTTTCGCATCGCGGTCTGCAAGCCGCGCAAACATATCGTTGTAAGCATTCAGGTCGGCGTCGTTATTCCTGTCGGCCGCCCGGTCCGTGCGTTTGGTCTCGCGCGCGTCCGAACGCGACCACATGACCGCGACGCCGATCGCCACCAGCAAGGTGGGAACTTCGCCGATTCCCCAGGCCACAGCGCCGCCTGTCTGCTGGTCCAGCAAAGCCGATTGCCCCCAGGTCCGGCCGAGGTTGCCGAAGTAATCGGCAGCGAGCAGCCCGGTGCCTCCCATGATGGACACTCCGAAGAATGCGTGGAAGCCCATCGTGGCGAGCAAGAGAAGCAACCGCATAGGGTAGGGCGCCCGACGCGGCAGTGGGTCCGTGCCGATCATGGTGAGGACAAAGATGTAGCCGGTCAGCAAGAAATGCAGGTTCATCAGCTCATGGCCGACGTGCTCACGCATTGCCCAGCCGAAAGCGTCCGAGAAGTAGAACAGGACGATCGAACCGGCAAAGTTCGCGGCGGCAAACAGCGGGTGGGTCACCACCTGGGAGAACTTCGAATGCACAAACACCAGGAGCCACTCACGAAGCCCACGGGAGCCGTCCCCGCGCGATCCCTCGCCGCGCGATGGCAGGGCACGCAATGCCAAGGTCACCGGCGAACCCAGGACCAGGAACAGCGGCGCGACCATCGTCAACGCCATGTGGTCCACCATGTGGGCGGAGAACAGTATGCGGCCGTAGACCGACGGCGGCCCCGACGTGATGTAGGTCAGGACCACCAAGCCGATCATCCAGTTCACGGCACGGAACCAGGACCAGGAATCACCGCGTCGCCGGACCTTGACCACGCCAAGGATGTAGCTCGCCGCGCCGAAGAGGGCCACAGCCACCCAAAGCCAGTCGAGGCGCCACTCGGTCAACCAGCGCGCGGGCGTCAATTCGGGCGGCAGCTCGTAACCGGACAGGATAAAGGCCGGCGAGGCGTCGGGTGCGTAGGTGGTGGGCAGCGGCGGTGCCGAGCTGGCCAGCGCGACGGCGAGTCCCGACGTCGCGCCCATCACCAGAAGTTCAACCAACACAAGCTGCCACAGCACGCGACGCGTGGTCATGGACTTGCGGCCCAGCTGCGGGATCACCCACTGGCGGTGCATGAACCCGATACCGCCGAGGACAATCGTGGCCAGCGCCTTCGCCAGGATGATCTGCCCATAGGGGGTGCCGACCAAGGCCGAAAAGCTGGTGACGCGAATGCTCGCGTTGACGACGCCCGACGCGAAGACGAGCACGAAGGCAAAGCCGGCCAACGCGGAGAACCGGCGGAGGGTCTGTTCCGTAATGTCCTTGGTGCCTGTTGCATTGGAACCCCGCAGGAGGCTCGAGAGGACCGCAAGCATGATGATGCCGCCCACCCAGGTGGACACGCCCACCAAGTGAAGGCCAAGCGAGTTGATAGCGCCTTCGTGGTCGCTGGAACTCGCGGAGTGACCGATCAGTGCGCTCGGGATCAGTCCGCCAAGAGCCAGGACAAGCGTCAGCGCGAGTCCCGCCAACGAACGGACGCCGAACAGCGCCGTCGTGACAATCGCAGCGATGATCGTCACGGCGAGCCACGCCTGGCCCGTCTGGATGTCCGTCATGAAGTAGACGAGCGAAGCAGTGAACTGCGCGTCCCCGGAGAGGCTCTGCCCAGCCACGTCCGCGTACGTCAGCACCAGGACCGCGACGGCGGAGAGCGTCCAAGCGGCGCCTGCTGCTGCCGCTACGGCCAAAGCGCGGGTGAACGCGGGGTGTTCAGGGGCATCGTCGCCCTTGGATCGGGACGTGTGTTTGGGAAGGATAACGACGGCGAAGATCAGCCCGCCGATCACGGTCGCCAAGGACACGTTATGGATGGCTTTGGCGACGGGCAGCCCCCAGCGGACCAAGGCGCCTGGATCAGAGACCTGCCGCGCGGCCGAGGCGCCGGAGAAGATCAGAGCACCCGAGAGAGCCAGGAAGAGCGCAGCGAAGCCCGCCAGTTGCCACGGCAAGGAGATCCCTTCCACGGCAGCACCTGCCGTGGTTCCCGGCTTGGAAGCGGGCGAAGGAGCAGTGGCGGGAGTTTTGGCTGATGGCACCTATCCATTGTCCGCTAACGTCGGCGGCGCGGCGAATCGAGCGGATTAAAGCAGAAAGGCGGCAACCCGCAGGTTGCCGCCTTCCGAGGCGTTCGCCGAAGTGTCTTACTTCTTGGCGACAGCTGCCTTCAGCTTGGAGCCGGCGGTCAGCTTGACGCTGTGGCCAGCGGCGATCTGGATGGTCTCGCCGGTCTGCGGGTTGCGGCCCGTGCGGGCTGCGCGGTCGGTGCGCTCGATGGCAAGCCAGCCCGGAATGGTGATCTTCTCGCCAGCGGCGACGGAAGTCTCGAAAACTTCGAACAGGGCATCGAGCACGGAGTTGACTGCAGCCTGGCTGGTGCCAGCCTTGCCAGCTACCTCGGAAACCAGTTCGCTACGGTTCTTAGCCATTTGTGTCCTCCTGGACTTTACGATTTTGGAGCTCACACACGGCATGCGTGCGAGCCACTGTTCGAAAACTTACCAGCTTGGGACGACGCGGCCAGCAAATTCCGCGTGTTTCCGCGCTTTTTTGACCAAATTCACCCTATTTCGGGCGCTTTTGGGGGTCAATTCCGCCGCGGGCGAACTCCCCGACCCCGGATGCTAACTCACATATAGGGGGTCCCGGCCGGACGCTCGCTCACAAATAAGGGGTCCTGGCCGGACGCTCGCTCACATATGCCGGGTGCCGGCGGTTACGTCCCGCTGAGTGGTGGAGTTTTCTCGACACCGTGCAGGTCAGTTATTTGATTATGCTGCCGTGAGTTCGGGAAGCAAAATCGCCTCCGCGATCGGCGTGGCGGGGGTCGTGTTCATGGCCTTGAGTTCGGTCATGGAGGCCT
>NZ_JBFRHB010000031.1:0-60527 GCF_052115645.1 Arthrobacter sp. 2MCAF14
GGCTTGTGGGAAACTTTCATCTACGAGATGCCTCTCTTTTCGGTGGTCAATGTGCTCTAGACAAGCTCCATTTTCCTCGAAAAGACGGGCATTCTCGGTTTAAACCGCCGCCCGCGTCTCGATCATCATCGGTGGATCAAGGCTAAGCCGCTATCCAAGGTCCAGCGTCCGCGAAATATCTACGTGATCGGGTTCTTGTTCGGGCTCGGCTTCGACACCGCCACCACCATCGGGCTGCTGGTGCTCACGACGGCGGCGTCGCTTGCGGGCGTGTCCGTTCTCGCCCTCCTGGCGTTGCCGCTGGCCTTCACTGCGGCGATGACGCTCTGCGATTCCGTAAACGGCGTGGCCATGATGCGCATGTACAAGTCCGCCATCCATGATCCCCGGCGCAAACTTGGATTCAATGCCATCATCACTGGCATTTCGGCCTTCTCGGCGCTCTTCATCTCGGTCATCACGCTGGGTGGTTTCCTCAACGCGGCTTTCGGCCTAACGGATCCTGTCACCACGTGGCTGGGCGAAATTGACCTCGGCGACGCCGGGCTGGTGCTGATTGCGCTGTTCGCCGTCGTATGGGCGGTCGCGGCGCTGCGGTTCCGGGTCCGCGCGTCGCTCGGTGGGAAGCCCTGACGACGCTCGCTCACTTATGCCGGGAAAATCGAGGACGCTCGCTCACTTATGAAGCCATTTTGGTGAACCCTCCTGCAGTTGCATCGCCAGGGTTCGACGGCGGGCGTCGGCGCTGGGTGCGGAAGTCGCCGTCGGGCGTTAAACAGTTGGTGGCTATTGCTTGGGCTGGAGCCACTCCAGAAGTCGATCCAGCGGCCACGTCGTGATGATCCGATCGGCGGGAACACCGTTGGCTTCTGCCCGCTCCGCTCCATATTGCAGGAAGTCGAGCTGGCCGGGGGCGTGGGCGTCACTGTCTATGCTGAAAAGACAGCCGGCGTCGAGGGCGATCTGAATCAATTCGTCCGGCGGGTCTTGGCGTTCGGGCCTTGAATTGATCTCGACGGCAACAGAGTGCTCCGCGCACGAGGCGAACACCTCTTCGGCGTCGAACTCCGACGGCGGCCTTGTTCCGCGCGATCCCTTGACCAAACGGCCGGTGCAGTGCCCGAGGACGTTCGTGTGCGGGTTCTCGATGGCAGCGAGCATGCGCCGGGTCATGGGCCGTTTGTCGGATCGGAGCTTCGAGTGGACACTGGCCACCACGACGTCGAGTTGGCTCAGCAGCTCGGCGGACTGGTCCAGCCCGCCGTCCTCAAGAATGTCCACTTCGATGCCGGCCAACAGCCGAAACCCGGGCCCCTCTCCGTTTCGATCGTTAATCCCGTCCACTACCGTGAGCTGCTCCATCAAGCGCTCGGGACTGAGCCCGTTGGCGATGGTGAGGTTGGGGGAGTGATCGGTCAAAGCGAGATATTCCCGGCCAAGAATATTCGCAGCGGCGACCATGACCTCGATCGCTGAGCCGCCGTCCGACCAGTTGCTATGGCTGTGCAGATCGCCCCGGAGCTTGGCGTGCAGCTTGTGACCGCCGTTGACCAAGGGTTCGGCACCGCGACGGCGGAGGTTTTCAAGGTAGTCCGGAACAGGTCCGCTCAAGGCCTGGTTGATCACTTCGAAGGTACGGCTGCCGATTCCCTTGGTCCGTTTGAGGCGGCCATCCTTGAGCCGGGCAGTCAGTTCCTCCCGGCTCAGTCCGGCGATGATGCCCGCAGCACGGCGGAACGCCTGGACCTTGAAGCTGTCCGCGAGTTCCCGTTCCAGCCAGAAGGCGGTTTCGTTGAGCGCATCCACGGCGTCCATAGCTCAATCATGTACCACGCCGCGCCCAGGCGTATGTGAGACAGGGTTTGGGTTTGGGTGCCTATAGGTGAGCGAGGGTTTCCGGTTTGGGGCTTATATGTGAGCGAGGGTTCGGGTTTTGCGACGCTCGCTCGGATATGTGGGTTCTGGCGCCGACGCTCGCTCAGATCATCTGAGCGAGGGTTTCGGGTTGGGGGCGTCATGCTGTCGGAATAACTGGGACGGCCTCCACCGCCCTGCAATAATCGGAACCAGTTGCCTCGCTCGAGTTGCACGCGGGGCGGTATGCACCTTCGGACGAATCACATCGCAGACGAGGCGGACATGACCAACACTCCCATCCAGCAGGACACCGACACGACGGCGACGCCACCCGCCCCGAACATCGCCATCGACGAGGACCTGCTTCACCGGCTCGCGGACGCTCATGGCGTCGGGACGTCGTTCCACGGCTGGGATGGGTTGCAACACGACGTTTCGCCCGCCACGCTGATCCAAGTGCTGGATGCACTGGGAGTCCCCGCCCATTCCAACGAGCAGATCGAAGCGGCCCTCGCCGACGCGGAAGTGGCGCCATGGCGGCGGATGCTGCCGCCCGCCGTCGTCGTCCAAGAGGGAACGACGGCGGCTGTGCACGTCCACGTCCGCGACGGTTCACCGGCCCGCCTGACGATCTCGCTCGAGGACGGAACGGAACTCGCGGCCACCCAACAGGAAGACTGGGCGCCGCCGCGCGACGTGGATGGAGTGCCCACAGGCCGTGCCACCTTTGAGGTGCCGGCCGGTTTGCCCCTCGGCTGGCACTCGCTCACGGCCGAGTCCGACGGCGTGACGGCCACGGCTGCGCTGGCCGTGGTTCCAGCCAAGTTGCAGACGGCAGCACAGCTGGACGAACGGCGTGGGTGGGGACTCGCAACTCAGCTGTATTCGGTACGCTCGAAGCGCTCATGGGGTATCGGGGATTTCGCGGACTTGGCCGATTTGGCGTCGTTGGCCGGCGCACGCGGTGCCGACTACGTCCTGGTCAATCCGCTGCATGCGGCGGATCCTGTGCCTCCGGTTCAAGCGTCGCCGTATTCTCCGTCGACCAGGCGATTTTTCAACCCTCTCTACATCCGGGTCGAAGCCATTCCCGAATTGGCATATGTCAAGCCTCGCAAGCGCGCCACGGTGGACCGGCTGTTGGATCACGTCCATGCCCTCAACAAGGACGCGGAACGGCTGGACCGGGATCAGATCTTCGCCGCCAAGCTTGCTGCCCTGGAACTCCTTCACACGGTCAAGCTTTCTCCGGCCCGGCAGCGCGCCTTCGAGGAATTCTGCCGCGAGTCCGGCCCGGGCCTGGACGATTTCGCCCTTTGGTGCGCTATCCGCGAGGACCGGTCGCCGGATGACCCCTTCTGGAAGGACCCCGCGGCCACCCTCGGTTCGCCCAAGATTGAGTCGATGCGCCAGGCATTGGCCGACCGGATCGGTTTCCACCGTTGGCTTCAGTGGATCTGCGATGAGCAGCTCGAGTCGGCCCAGGTCGCGGCCATGCGATCCGGCATGCGGCTGGGAGTAGTGCACGATCTCGCGGTCGGCGCGGATTTGAGCAGTTCCGACGCCTGGACCCTGCGCAGCAGCTTCGCTCCGGGTGTCAGCGTGGGCGCACCACCGGACATGTACAACCAGCTCGGCCAGAACTGGAACCAGCCGCCGTGGCACCCGGTCCGTTTGGCCGAAGCGGGCTATGCGCCGTTGCGAGCGATGCTCGCCACCGTCCTCCGCCATGCCGGCGGAATCCGGGTGGACCACATCTTGGGGCTGTTCCGCTTGTGGTGGGTGCCTGCCGGGAACTCCGCCCGCGACGGCGCCTACGTCCGGTACGACCACGAGGCCCTCATCGGCATCCTCGCCTTGGAAGCGCACCGCGCGGGCGCGGTGGTCATCGGCGAAGACCTGGGCGTCTTCGAGCCTTGGGTGCGGGACTACCTTGCGGCCCGCGGCATCCTGGGCACGTCGATCCTCTGGTTTGAGTACGACGGCGACTCGCCCCTCCCGCCCGAACGTTACCGGGTGCAGGCCCTCGCCAGCGTCAACACCCACGACCTCCCACCGACTGCCGGGTACCTTGCCGGCGATCACGTGGAACTCCGGGGCCAACTGGGCTTGCTCGAACGAAGCGTGGCCGAGGAACGGGCCGAGCACGAGGCCAGCTTGGACAAGATGATGGGGTTGCTCCGGGAACGGGGCCTGCTGCCGGTCAATGGAAAAGCGCTTGGCGAAGAGCAAGTCATTGAGGCGCTCCATCGCTTGCTGGCCCTTGCTCCGTCGGTCCTGCTCGGTGTTGCCCTAGTGGATGCCGTGGGGGAGCGGAGGGTGCAGAACCAGCCCGGAACGACGTCGGAGGTCTACCCCAACTGGCAAGTGCCACTAGCCGACGAACGAGGACGGGCAGTCCTCATTGATGACCTCGACGCGAACCCGCGGTTCAACTCCCTGCTGGCGGCGGTTGACGAGGCCGTACGGGGTTAGGCGCATCGAGACGTGAGATCTCACCTCTTTCGGGTCGCGAAAGGGGCGAGATCTCACGCCTCGATCAACGGCTCAGGGAGCTACGACCAAAGCGGTGGGGGAACCGGCGTTCAGCTGGTCGAGGACTTCGCTCGGGATGCCGGTGGAAGGGTCCAATGCGAACGTGGTGACTTGGTTGGAACGCTCGTGCGCCACGTGGAGCCAGCCGTCGCGGACCAGGTGGTGGCGCGGCCAGTCTCCTCCGCTGGGCGCGTCAGCGACGGGTCGGAGCCGGGTTCCGCTGCCTTCGACGGCCAGTACCGAGATCCGGTTGGAGCCGCGGATGCCCGTGTAGACGAAGCGATTGTCCGGAGACAGCGCGATTTCGGCGGCTGCGTCGCCGTCGGCGGCCCCACCTGCCATCGCGGGACCGCGACGGTGGAGCACAAAGCGGCCGTCGGCGCCGGGCAGGAGCACCACCACTTCGATCGAATATTCGGTCACCACGAATACGGCGTCGGCGGAGGGGTGCTGGACCAAGTGCCGCGGACCGCTGCCCATCGGGAGTGCGACTTGGTGGTCAGGAAGCAGGCCGGTGTCGGGGAAATAGTTCCACACCCGTACAAGGTCGAAGCCGAGGTCGGTGGTCATGATCCGGCCGTCCTCGAGCATGATGCTTGCGTGGGCGCGGCTCACCCGGGGGCCGCCCGTGGCGATGTCGACCCCGCCGTCGACGCCGGCGTGCGGATCCTTCGCCGGCGGCGCCGCAAAGCGCGATGTGATGCCGCCGTCGTCGTCGAGCCCGTAGAGCAGCACATTGCCGTCGCCCCAACAGTTGACCACGATGAAACGGGCGGAGGGGTCGACGGCGACGTGGCAGGCCGCAGCTCCAGCCGGCCAGACCTCCCCCAAAGGTTCAAGGCCGAACGGCCCGGTCCGTCGGTACGCCCGGACCGTCTGGGCGGCCTCGGCTACCGCGTAGACCACCGGCAGCGTCGGGTGCACGGCAAGGAAGGACGGCGAGGGCGCTTCGACGGCGGTGCCGAGCCAACTCAAGCTGCCATCTTCACGGGCGGCGACTGCGCCAATGCCCGTTCCGTTCCCGTCGCTGTCCGCGGTGTAAGCGCCTGCCCAGATGAGCGTTCCGTCGATGTTCTCCGCCATGCCGTCCTTAGTGTTGGTGATGGAGTGCGGCCTCAGTGGCCCTGTACATCCGAGTCGACCCCGGCGTCGGCACCCGCGTCCAAAGTGGCGATCGCGGACAGATCGTCGTGGTCCAAAGCGAAGTCGAAGACGTCCAGGTTTTCCTTCATGCGCAACGGATTGGCGGACTTCGGGATGGCCACGAGCCCCTCCTGGACGTGCCAGCGCAGCACAATCTGACCCGGAGTCTTTCCGTGTTTCTTCCCGATCGCGGCCAACACCGGGGCATTCAGGAGATCGCGACCGGCCCCCAACGGACTATACGATTCCGTGGCGATGCCATGGTTGCCGTTGAAGGCACGCTCATCGATCCGCGTGATGGACGGCGAGATCTGGATTTGGTTGACGGCCGGGACCACCGAGGTTTCCTCCAGAAGCCGTTCAAGGTGCGATGGCTTGAAGTTGGACACGCCGATTGAGCGCACCTTCCCCTCAGCTTGGAGTCGCTCGAAAGTCTCCCAAGTGGACACGAATTCATTCCGTTGGGGGAGCGGCCAATGGATCAACAAGAGGTCCACGTAGTCCAGCCCGAGACGTCTGAGGGAGCCCTCGAGCCCGTCGACGGCGCGATCGCGGCCTTGGTGCGTGCCGTCCAGTTTGGTGGTGATGAACAGTTCCTCGCGCGGGATCCCGCAGTCCCGCACGCCTTGCCCGACGCCGGCCTCGTTAGCGTAGCGGTAGGCCGTGTCGACGTGCCGGTAGCCGAGCTCGACGGCGGACACTACCGCCGTGGCGACCTGGGCGTCGTCGAGCGGCCAGGTTCCAAGGCCGATCTGCGGAATGCCATTACCGTCATTGAGCCTGACGGTCGGAGCAAGTGCCATGGTCCTGTCCTTTCGGTTGCTAGATCGGCCTCCGTGCCCATTGGACCAGTTGATCGCTGAGTTTCATGAAGTCCTGGTCCACGTGCTTGATGCCCGGATGTTCATCATGCCACCGGACGATCTCCCGTGCGCCTGCCGCGAATGGAATTTCTGCCCGATACCAGGGCACCAGAGTCTTGATTTTGGTGTTGTCGAAGACCACGGAGTGGGATCTGTCCCCGAGAAGCCCGGGACCAAGCTCCGGAGAGTGCGCGGCAATGGTTTCCGAGGCGATGTGCACCAGCTCGGGTTCCGGGGCCCCTGCGGCCGTCGCGAAGAGCCGGTAGACCTGGTCCCACGGGAGCGCTTCGTCAGAGGTGATGGTGTAGCTTTCACCAACGGCCTGCGGCCGGCCGAGGAGGCCGACGAAGGCCACCGCAAAGTCATCCGTATGGGTGAGCGTCCACAGCGAGGTACCGTCGCCGTGGACTACCACAGGCAAGCCTTCCCGCATCCGATGGATGTCCGTCCAACCGCCCAGAAGGGCGATCCGCGTGCGGTCATAGGTGTGCGAAGGCCGAACGATGGTCACGGGGAATCCCTCGTCGCGGTAGGCCCGGACGAGAAGGTCTTCGCACGCGATCTTGTCCTGCGAGTACTTCCAGAACGGGTTCCTTAGCGGGGTCGACTCAAGGATCGGCAAGTGTGCAGGCGGCTTCTGGTAGGCCGAGGCCGAACTGATGAACACGTACTGACCGGTCCGGCCGCGGAACAACTCCACCGCGACGGCCACATGCTCCGGCGTGAAAGAGATGAAGTCCGCGACGGCGTCGAACTCGCGGCCGTTCAGCACCTCCGCCACCTCGGCGGGGTTGCGGATATCTGCCTGGAGCAGTTCCGTGCCCGGAGGGACCGGCCTTTCCGAGCTCAGTCCGCGATTGAGCATGGTGAGCCGGTGACCCAGCGCGACGGCGCGCTCCGCCGCCGCCGCGCTGATGGTCCCGGTCCCGCCGATGAACAGCAGGCGCAACGGTGCCGACGTCACCACGCGTAGTCCTCCGGCGCGGTCCGGTGGCCCGGGAAGATGTCGTCGAGCCGCTTGAGGGCATCGGCGTCGAGGGTGACATCCAAAGCCCTGATGGCAGCGTCCAACTGCTCCTGCGTGCGCGGACCCACGATCGGTGCGGTCACGGCCGGCTGGTGCAGCAACCAGGCCAAGCCCACGTCGCCGGGCTCGTGGCCAAGGTCGTCGGCGAGGTCCTCGTACTGGCGGATCTGGTCTTCGTGCTTCTTCAGGGTCTCGGCCGCGCGGCCCTCAAGGCGGCGGACGCCGTCGCGCTCTTTCTTGAGCACCCCGCCCAGAAGCCCGCCGTGAAGCGGCGACCACGGGATGAGCCCGAGGCCGTACTGCTGGGCCGCCGGGATGACTTCCAATTCGACGTTGCGGGTGAGCAGGTTGTAAATGGACTGCTCGCTCACGAGACCGTTGTAGCTGCGCCGCGCCGCCGCTTCCTGGGCTTGGGCGATGTGCCAGCCGGCGAAGTTGCTGCTTCCGGAATACAGGATCTTGCCCTGCTGGACCGCTACCTCGATGGCCTGCCAGATCTCGTCCCACGGCGTGTTCCGATCCACGTGGTGGAACTGGTACACGTCGATGTAGTCGGTCTGCAGACGCTTGAGGCTGGCGTCCAAGGCGCGCCGGATGTTGAGGGCGGAGAGCTTGGACTCGTTGGGGCGGTCCGTCATGGTTCCGTAGAGCTTGGTGGCGAGGACGACGCGCTCGCGGCGCTCGCCGCCCTTCGCGAACCAGCGGCCCAGGATTTCCTCGGTCCATCCCCGGTGCTGCGTGCCGCCATAGACGTTGGCGGTATCGAAAAAGTTGATGCCGGAGTCCAGCGAGGAATCCATGATGGAGTGCGCTGTGGATTCCTCCGTCTGCGGTCCGAAGTTCATGGTTCCGAGGCACAAGCGGGAGACGCTGAGGCCTGAGCGGCCCAAGTGGGTGTACTGCATGGTTTCGGTTTCCTTACGCTGTGGTGGGGTTTCTACATCTGGCTGAAGGACGCGACGGCGGGGTCGGCGCCGAGGCGGGCACCGGCGTCGAGCGCGCTGATGGCTGCCAGTTCGTCCTGGGTGAGCTGCAACGACGCCGCCGCAAGGTTCTGGCGGATCCGCTCCGGGTGGACGGACTTGGGGATGACGATGTTGCCGGTTCCGAGGTGCCAGGCCAGCACGATCTGCGCCGGGGTGGCATCGTGCGTTTCGGCAAGTTCGGTGACCGTTGGCGACCCCAGGTCCGCGCCCTGCCCCAGCGGGCTGTAGGCCTCGACGGCGATCCCGTGCGAGCGGCTCTTCGCCGCCAGTTCCCGCTGTTGGAAGGTCGGGTGCAGTTCGATCTGGTTGACGGCGGGAACGACGTCGGCGAACTCCAGGAGCGTGTCGAGGTGTTCGGGCAAGAAGTTGGAGACGCCGATTGCCCGGGCGCCGCCGTCGGCATGGATCTTTTCCAGGGCCTTCCACGCATCCACGAACAGGCCCTGGGACGGTACGGGCCAGTGGATCAGGTAGAGATCGATGACGTCGAGGCCGAGTTCGCGGCGGCTGTGGTTGAATGCCGCCGCGGCCCGGCCCTGTTCGCCGTTGCGGAGTTTGGTGGTGATGAAGAGTTCCTCCCGGGCGATGCCGGAAGCCTTGATTGCGGCGCCGACGCCGGACTCGTTCCGGTACGCCGCGGCGGTGTCGATGTGACGGTACCCGGCTTCAAGTGCGTCCTCGACGGCTTTCTGGGTCTCGGCAGGCGGGACCTGGAAGACGCCGAAGCCGAGCTGGGGGATGGTGACCGAGTTGTTCAGGACGAGCCCGGGAACGGTTGAATTCTGAGCGCTGGACATGTCCGGCCCTTTCGTCGCTGGTGGGTGGATTGCCTGACTGGCTTTTTCGAGCCTATGCACTTTCGGCACAACAAGCAGTAGTTTTGACGCCCCCTGTTTTTCCTAGGACTCGCAGTCCTACCTTGGCCGTAGAAACAAGCCCCCAGGAAAGGAAGAATGGGGACATGGGTCAAAGCGCCGAGTTCGGAAAATTCCTCAAAGCCATGCGTGCCCGGATGTCGCCGGAGGACGCAGGGTTGCCGGACGCGTCCGGCGCGCGCCGGGTTCCGGGGCTGCGCAGGGAAGAGATTGCCCGCTTGGCCGATGTCAGCACGGACTACTACACGCGCCTCGAACAGGGCCGCCATATCCATCCGTCCCGGGCAGTCCTTGAATCGGTGTCGAGGGCGCTTCGCCTGGACTCAAGCGAGCACACCCACATGATGGACCTGCTTGAGCACTGCGCGTCGAGCGCCAAGGCGCCGACTCCCGCACCACGGGTGCGGCCGGCCTTGCGCCAACTTCTGGACGCTGTGGGCGACGTTCCGGCGCTCCTGCTTGGCCGGCGCAGCGACGTGCTGGGAGCCAATCGGATGGCGGTCCTGCTGTTCGCCGACTTCCCGGCCATGCCTCCCGCCGAGCGAAACCTCACGCGCTGGCTGATCCTGGACCCCCAGGCACGCGAACTGTTCCGGGACTGGAAGACGGTTGCCGCGGAAGCCGCCGGCTCCCTGCGTGCGGATACCGGGCGGCACCCCGACGATCCCCAAGCCAACCAGCTCGTGGGCGAACTCGCCGTGAACAGCGAACATTTCCGCCAGTGGTGGGCAGGGCATCGAGTGGCAGCGCGTTCAGCCGGCACTGTCCGCCTGCACCACCCCACCGTGGGGGACGTGGAACTGAACTTCGAGAACCTGTCCCTGCCGGAGGACCCGGACCAGGTCTTGCGGGTCTATTCCGCGAAGGCGGGTTCGCCGTCGGACGATGCCCTGAAGTTGCTGGGCAGCTTTGGTGCGGGGACGGCGTTTGGTGCGGGAACGACGACGGACCCGGAGCTGTCCGAGCGTCATGCAATGGGCGAAAGCTGAACCAGTTTCAGCCAAAAGTGCTCCCGTCACTGTGCTGCTGCATAGCGAATCGGCGTGAGTTTGTCTATGTGCCCATTGGGCGGCTTTTGAATCGCGTCTACGCTGAATCCAGACCTTTTCGCATATCAAGGATGGAATTCAACGATGAAACGCATCGCGCTGCTGAGGGAGCGGGCAACCACCGCCGGGTCCGCGGGATCCACGGGCTCGCATTGCCCGGCATCCGGTCAGTGGAGCCCTGAAGGCGAACCCCACGTGGTTCACACGTTCTTCGAAGGCAACGTCTTCCCGACCCACAACGGTGCGGCAACCGTCTGGCACCGTCAGTACCTGCTCGCCGAGTCCCGATGAGCCCCGAAACCTTGGGCGCTTGGGGCCCACGCCACTTCACGACGCCGGCGCAACGGCCCGCTGGAGCAGCACTTCGCCTGCCGCCGTCGAAATGGTCCGAACTCAGCCGCGGCGAGACCGTCTGGATCCACGAGGACAAATGGGGCTTCGACGCCGGCCTTGTGGACGAAGTTTCACCTGACCACGAATTCCTGTGGATCGAATTTGCCGGCCGTGGCCGGCGACTCCTCTGTGGCGGTGACCCCGTCCAAGTCTGGACCCGCGGGTGAGTCCAGCCTCGCAACTGATGGCCGCCAGCCTTTCCACAGAAAGGCTGGCGGCCATCGTCGTTTTGGGGGGTCTTGACGGCTTCTTAACGCTCCAGGCGGAATCCGAGCTTGATGGTTACCTGCCAGTCGGCAACTGCGCCCTCGTTGAGGTGCCCGCGGATTTCCTTGACCTCAAACCAGTCGAGATTCCGGAGGGTCTGGCTTGCGGCGGCAATCCCGTTCCTGATGGCGGCGTCGACGCCCTCGGACGAAGTTCCAACAATTTCGGAAACGCTATATGTGTGGTCAGCCATTCTTGCTCCTCGTGATCGTCCTTGATGCCTGAACTGCGGGCCTGGCAGGCCGTGAAAGCAGACTAGCCGACCGAAGGCCGGGGGACTAGGGGTGGCACCGTAGGAGCTTGCCCTACTTGCCGACTCCCCCGGCGAGTCCGCGAACGAAGTAGCGCTGGCAGACGAAGAAGAGGATCACCATCGGAAGGGCCGCCATGGCCATGCCTGCGAACACCAGGGGAAATTGGGTGCCGTTCTTGGACATGAGGTCCGCCAAGCCCACCGGTAGCGTCTGCAAGCCGGTTCCGCTGGTGAATACCATGGCGAACAGGTACTCGTTCCAGTTGGTCAGCACGTTCAAGACGATTGTGGTGATGATGATTGGCTGGCTCATTGGAAGTATGATCCGCCAGAAGGTGACGGCCTTGGAAGCGCCGTCGATGGCGGCCGCCTCGTCGACCTCACTCGGCAAGTCCAGCATGTATGCACGCATTAGAAACACGGTGAACGGGATCCGGAACGCGGTGTACAGGATCAACAGGCCGAGGAACGTGTTGTATAGCCCGAGGCCTTGGAACATCTTTACCAGCGGAACCAACGCCACGGTCGGCGCGAGCATCAAACCGGCCAGGATGGCCACGGTGAACCCGCGGTTCAACGGAATGCGGACGCGGGTAAGCCCGTACGCCGCCCAAGCACTTATCGCCTCCGTGAAGAAAGTCGCCCCAACGGTCAATGAAACACTCGTGAGAACGAAGCGTCCGACGCCTTGATCCCACGCTGCCACAAAGTTTTCCCAGCCGAAATGTGTAGGCAAAGCGAACGGGTTGCCGAAGACTTCGGCGTTGGTTTTGAAACCGTTCAGGAACATCCAAAATAGCGGGTACAGCACCACAGCGGCCAGCGCGATCAGGATGATCCAAACCAGGGCCGACCTCAGCGCGCGGCCGGCGATCGATAGCGCTACCACTCCACTCGCCTCCGCCGGGACACCCACAACTGCAGTACGGCCAAAGTGAGAGTGATTGCGAAGATAGCTACCCCAATGGTTGCGGCATAGCCGAAATCGTTGGTGATGAATCCGGCGTGGTAAAGCCACGTTCCCAGTACCTGGGATGAGTTGTTCGGGCCTCCGCTGGTCATGACCATCACCTCGTTGAAGACCTGAAAGGCGCCGGAGATCGTGACTATCATCATCAGAGAGGTCATCTCGCGTACCAGGGGCATCGAGATGCTGCAGAATCGGCGGACCGGGCCAACCCCGTCGATGGCTGACGCCTCATAGAGTTCGACCGGAATGCGCTGCAGGGCGACCGAGAACAGCAGGACGCTATATCCGAATCCCTGCCACTGGCTCATCGCAATGATTGCGAAGATCGCGGTATTCTCGTGGCCCAGCCAGGCCTGTGCGTATTGGCCGAGTCCCAGATTGGTGAGGAAGGCGTCGAGCATCCCGGTCTGGGGCTGGTAGATGAAGTAAAACAGCAGCCCAGCAACTGTCAATGAGATCGCAGAGGGTATGAAGTAGATAGAGCGGAATGCCTTGCGCATCTTCTCGCTCTTGACGCTTTCGATGATGGCGGCGAGCAGCAGCGCGCCGAACACCTGGAACACGATGGATAAGACGGCGTACCAGACATTGTTGATGAGGGCTTTGCCGAAGACCGGATCAGCCAGCAGTTTCGCGTAGTTGTCCCCGCCGACGAAGGTCTGGGCACCGCTGTAGATGTTCCACTTCAGAAAGCTGAAGAGGAGGCTCTGCAAGAGCGGCCAATACACGAACACTGCCAGAACCAGCAGCGCGGGGATCAGCCAGACGAGGTTGCGCCATTGCGGGGTCGGCCGGGTGGCGGACTTGCGCCTCGGCTGCCTAGGGCCGGTCGCCGTGGCGGCAATCCTTGGCCGGGCCGCCGCCGGGGCGGTGGTCATTTGGCCTTCTCGGAAGCGGTTTGAACGGACTTTAGGGCGTCGTCCGGGCTGAGGGTACCGGTGACCAGTCCTTCACTAGCCGAGACCCAGGCATCCCCGACCGCCGGAACGGAGGCGGTGTCTAGCCAGACAATCGTCGACGGAGCCTTGTTAACTGTCTCGGACCCTTCAGCCACAGCGGTGCTGGAGGTGGAAGTGGTGACCGACCCGATCACAGCACTGGGCTGGCCGTATGGCGGAGCGGACAGCGCGGAAGCGTTCTTCGCATTGGTAGCGAACTTCATGAAGTCAAGGGCGAGGGCAGCGTTCTTGCTCTTGCTGTTGATCATGTAGCCTTCCGGGGCTGCTTCCAAGGTCTTCGCGTCGCCGTTGGCGTTGACCGGCGCCGGGAGCGGGAAAATTCCGAAACCGTCCTTGTTCAGTTGGCTGTCTTGAGTGTTGACTGAGTCGAACTCAATGAGCTCCTGGTAATACATCGCCGCTTTTCCACTCTGTTGCTGCTGCTGGGCGGTCGTGTAGGCAACGCCATTGGAGTTGGAGCCATCCCCGGTACATTTGGTGATCAGTTCGGAAAACTGCTTCATCGCGGTGATGTAACCCGGATCAGTCCACTTGGCCGATTTTGGAATGAGGTCGGCATCGATAGTGGAACGAGGCACATCGTAGGCGAAGAGTTGCTGCAGGTAATGGAGTCCCGGCCATCCGTCTTTGTTGCCGAACGCGATAGGAGTGTATCCCGCGGCTTTGATCGACGAACAGGCGGTGATCAGTCCCTCGAATGTGGTGGGCACGCTGAGTCCAAGCTTTTGGAAGATGGCTTTGTTGTAGCCCATGAACTTGGCATCGTTGTAGAGCGGAATGCCGTACTGCTTTCCGTCATACTTGAAGGCGCTCAGCCCGCCTGGACCGAACGTCTTGCCCCAGTCCGTCGTTGGCCCGATCGCCGAGCTGAGGTCGGCGGCGAGGCCGTTCTCAGCGAAGTTCTGGCCCCAATTGCCGGCGTAGCTGAAGTAGATGTCCGGCAGCGATTGCGAAGCTATGAGGACCTTTTCCTTGTCCTTGACTGCGTTGTCGTCAGTTTCCTGGGAAAGGGTAATCTGCACATTCGGGTGCTCGGCCTTGTAAGCCTTGATCACATCTTCGAAGTACGACCCCATCGGTTTGCCCGCGAAAGCCGTGAGGATGCTGATCGATCCGGAATAGTCCGGCTTGCCGGCCAGGTCCGCTGCTGCGCCTTCGCTCCCGGACACGGAGCAAGCAGCAAGCGACAGCGCGAGCATAGCCGCCGCCGAAGCCGAAATCACTTTGTTCTTTCGCACATTTATCTCCCGTCATCTGCGGGGGTCGGAATTGCATGTCCGCCGGAACTGAGCGTTCCTGACCCGCCATTGGATCGCTCTGGCCGGGATCGGCCAGCTGATTTCTAACGACTATACAAGCGCTTGGTACCGGTATCAATAGTTTCAATCAAGGATTCAATGCAGAAACTTCGTCAGAGAAATGCGGGCACGCAGGGCGACAAGCAGTCACCCATGATTGCCGGGGGCGGGGGAACGCTAGCGGCTGGGCTCAGCGACGCTTTCGCGCGGCACGAAAGTCGCCTCAAGGACATGCGCAGCCACGGGGGTGTTGCCGCCGCCAATGCGATCGATCAAACACTCGGCAGTCAAGGTCCCCAGTTGGTGCAGTGGTTGCGCCACCATAGACAGCGGCGGGGACATGACAGTAGCCCAGCTGCTGTCATCGAAGCCAATGAGCGAAACATCTCCCGGGTAGCTGAGGCCCCGCTGTCTCAGTGCCCGTATGGTTCCGACCAATGCATCGGACTCCGTGGCGAAGATCGCCGTCGGCGGGTCCGCCAATGACAACATCCCCAGCACCGCCCGCGTGGCCTGTTGTTCATTCTTCAACACGTGGGTCACCAGGGACGTGTCGAACTCGATGCCGGCCTGGTCAAGTGCGTCGAGATAGCCGCGGAGGCGCTCGCCGTCGCTGGAGAGGGAATGGGCGATGATCTTGTGCATCGCAGCTGCGCCGGTTGCCGGCTCCACTGTGACAGGTCCCCAGACGAAGCCTATGCGGCGGTGTCCTCGAGCAATGAACACGGACACCGCCTCCCGGGAGGCCTCGCGGTTGTTGATCACGACCGTGTCCATGTCAATTCCGTCGAACAAACGGTCGATCAAGACGATGGGGATGCTGCGCGAGCGCACCAGCTCCAGGTATGGGGGAGGCGCATTGCGGCTTGCCGCGGAGGCGAGGACGATGCCGTCAACGTGTTTGTCCACCAGAACGCCGATGGCATCAGCCTCTTTCGTGAGATCCTCGTCGGTGCTCAGTACCAGCACGTCGTACCCGTGCTGGCGGACCGTGTCGGTGAAGGCTTTGAGCACGCCCGCGAAGAATGGGTTCCCAACGTCTGCAAGGACGACGCCGAGGGTCTTGGTCTCGCCTGTGGTCATGCTCCTGGCGATGGTATTCGGACGGTAGCCAAGTTGTTTGGCAGCACGCATCACCCTGTCACGCGTTGAATCACTAACCGAACCGTACCCGCCAAGTGTGCGCGCCACTGTGGCTCGGCCCACTCCGGCTGCAGCAGCCACCTCTGAGATTGTCGGGGATGTGGCATTTCGGTGGTTTTCGGTCATAGTGTGCCTATCTTCTCAGATCGGCTTCGCCAGCGAACGTAGATCAGGTGCTGGCCTGCGGTACGACGTTGCGCCCGAACCCGAAGGCGCCCTCAACGGTGCACTGCTGTGCGGCGAACCGGGCAGCATGCTTCATGGCGCCATGAATCGCCGACCCGGCGGGGCGGACGGAGCGTCGCCACCCGGAGGTCAACATGGACACGACGAATGCGGCCAGGTAGGCGTCACCGCAGCCCATCGTGTCCACGAGCGTGCCGGTGACCGGCACCGCGTTGGAATGGTAGAAACTCTCCCCGTCAAAGAGCACTGCCCCGTCCTCGCCGAGGGTTCCAAGCACCAGGCCAGCACCGTGCCCAAAGAACCTGCGGAGCTCCGACCACACATGGTGCTGAGGCATTCCACTGCACGAGACCAGCGCAAGATCAACTGAAGGGCACACCTGGGCGAGGTACTCATCCGTCCGATAACCGGCCTCAGTTGAGAAATCGAAGGAGACCAGGGCCTTGGACTTGCGCAACGCCGGCAGCTCGCTCTCCACTGCCGAATACACGCTCGAATGCACATGGTCAAAAGCGTGGATGTAGTCGAGGCCTTGAAGGCGGACGGGGTCACTCACGGTGACCCCGCCGCCATTCCAGCGCATGAAGCGCCGGTCGCCCTGGACAGTTTCGATCTCAGTGAGGCCGTTTGGGCCTGGGCGCACCTGGCAAAGAGCGGTATCCACGCCTGCTGCTTCGATGCAGGATCGCACGAATGTCCCTGCGTCGTCATCACCAAACACGCCAAGGTAGGCCGATTCGGCACCGAGGCGCCGGGCATAAACCGCGAAGTTCACGCAGTTGCCGCCTGGATATTCCACACCCCTGTCCACGAAGCGGTCCACGATATTGTCACCGAAACCGAGAACTCGCACGTTCCCTCCCCACTTATTCAGAGCCCTCGAGTCAAGCCTGCGAGAGCCGTCCGAGACGACTGATCGGTTAGTACTCCACCACGCGGTAGTAGCGCCGCAGGTCCAGCGAGTGGTCACGTGCCCGGGCCAGGTGCTTGCTGAACCGGTCAACGACCGTGTCCGCGACGATCGGCGACAGCAAGCCTCTGAATTCCTCGCTGATGCCCGGGAGGGCGTAAGCGCGTGTATCGATGACCGTGACATCGTTGCTGTATTGCTCGGCAAATGCTTTCACCCGGTCCATCAGGGGACGAGTTTCGTCCTCACCGACGAAGAGGAGCAGGCTGGTGTCCTTCTCAATAAGTTCGAGCGAACCGTGGAAGAACTCGGCTGCATGGACTCGCGTGGTGCGCAGCCACTGCATCTCCTCGAGTATGCACATCGAGTAGAGGTAGGTGAACCCCCACAGATTCCCTGAACCTACCAGGAAGTGGTAGTCGGTGTCGGCGTGGGCTTCGGCGAAAGCCTGGCCGACACCGTCAGCACTCTTGGCGACTTCAACCAGGGCAGCGGGCAGAGACTTCAGCTCGATGGCGAGTTTCTCATAGCCGGCGAATTCGCCCCGCGCCGAGAGGAAGGCCGCCGAGAACAGCAGGAGCTGCACATCAAAAGGCCACGCTTTCGGCTCGGAAACCAAGGCAACGTCAACGCCTGCCGCAAAAGGACTCTCCGGGTAACCGGTAAGGCCGACGGTCAGCGCACCCTTCCCGCGGGCGAACTCGATCACCTCGATGATGTCCTCCGTGGTCCCGGAGACGGAGGCGAAGATCGCTACTGACTTCCCCCCAAATCCGGGGTCCGGGGAGAGCATGAACTCCTTGCCTATCACCGCGCGCGCAGGGAAAGCGGAGCGCGTCTGGAAGAACCGCTCATATTGAAGCACCGCGGCGTAGGTGCCACCGGCCCCGATGAAGTAGATGTTCTCATACCCCTCGGCCTGGATTCTTTCCACCAGGTCCTCGATCTGCGGACGCAGTGCCACAGTACTGCTCGCCTTGTTGAAAAACTCGTCTTCGTTGAAGTCCAGCATTCTTTCCCTCTCGGCATTGTGATACCGATTGATACCGGTACCAATTGAGTCTCAAGTCTGACACAAAGTGGGCGGAGGCGGCAAGGGGGTCAACCGGAGCAGCGCGAAGCCGTCACTCACCGATTGTCGGGAGCCGGCGGGCGGAATGCGATGGGGCGTGAGGCGGCGCGGCTCCTATAGGTGAGCGAGCGTTGGCGGCGCGGCCGATATACGTGAGCGAGGGTCCATGGATTGGCCCGCATATGTGAGCGAGCGTCCCAGGGGGGAGCCGGGGGCTAGGCCTCCAGGACGTACGTCCTGAGATCGTCGAGGGTCTGCTGCATGTGTGCGTCCATGGCCTCACGGGCACGGGGGGAGTCGCCGGCTTCGAGGGCTTTCAGAATGGCCCGGTGATGTCCGATCGCGTGCCGCTGGATATCGGGGATTTTCGAGGTCTGGGTGCGCCGGGTTTCCAGGACGCGGTGCAGGGGTTCGAAGAGCACGGCGACGAAGACGTTGCCGGAGGCATGGAGGATGACGTCGTGGAAGCCCAGGTCCGCCTCGACGAAGGCGCCCACATCGTTGGAATCGTGGGCCTTCTGCATGGCGGACACATGAACCTGAAGCTGGTCGATTTCTTCGGGGGAGATCCGTGAAGCGGCGAGTTCGCAGGCGCCGGTCTCGAGCATGCGGCGCAGCTCGATGAGTTGGACGGACGCTGCTGCGTCGTTCTTTCCTTCGGAAGCCGCACGCAACACAGCTTCGAGGGATGCCCAGCGGTTCAGAGGGTTGACGAACGTTCCCCGGCCGCGCTCCACGCTGAGGATTCGCTGGGCCTCGAGGGTCTTCATGGCCTCGCGGACGGTCATGCGGCTGACTTCGTGCTTTGCGCTCAACTCGAGTTCGCCGGGAACCACTGTGCCCGGCGGAAATTCGCCCGCGACGATGCGGTCCAGCAGCTCGTCAGCGACGACGCCGACCAGCGACTTGCGTGCCATGGTGCTCCGTTCCTAGATGTCTGACATCTTACGCTGGCGGTTGCCGGCTTTCGTTCCAAAACGCGCCGAGCGCGAGGGCGCAAGCATGTGGTTGCTCCCAATGGACGCTATGCCCGGCGTCGGGGATTGCCACGAGCCTCCGCAGCGGACTGGCTGCCACGAAGGCTTGCGCCTGCTCCGGCGAACGTAGTCGGTCCCCGACGCCGGCAATCACCAGCGTCGGTGCCGTCACCTTTTCGGGGACGTCCGCAGCCACCCCGGCCATCGCCGCGAGGCCGCTGGGGCCGAGGACCTCGAAAGGCAGTTCAAATCCTCGGCTCAACAAGCGATGGTCCTCCGGGGACAACGCCCCGAACCAGGCCTTCATGCACTTGGCGCGCGTCGCGTCGTCAATGAAGCCTTGCCGTAGTTGGGACTCGAGCATCGATCTGAAGACTTCGTTCGGCGGAGCCGGGACCATGCCGATCAAGGCCACGCTCGCCACTAGCTCCGGATTCGCGGCCGCTAACGTCAGCGCCACGCTGCCGCCCATTGAGTGGCCCGCAATGTGGACCGGCGACGCGTTCCGGGCAGCAACGGCAGCGACGGAATCGGCCGCTGATTCCAGGGTCCACTGGAAGTCCGGAGGCAATACATCCCCGCCGTGATACCCGGGCAAATCGACGATCCAGACGGTCCGCCCGCCGTCGAGCAATTCGGTGGCGAGTGGCTCCCAATAGGCGGATGTGGAGGCCCAGCCGTGCAGCAAGAGGACGGGAGGCTGGGACGGAATGTCCGTGCTAGCGGCGGCCGTTGGAAGGCGCATGTCCACGTGTAGTGCCGCGACGGCGGGAGGCTCTTGAAGCATGCGCCAAGCATAGTGACGACTGACACTTGCACAGCCGAAAGAGGGTGTGTCACACTAGCATTCAAATATTATATGTCTGACATCTTACATTTACTTTCGAAACCACGATGGAGTGCATAGTGACCCTTGAAGCCGATGTTCTGGCCGCCTTCCCGGCTGAAGTCCAGATCCCCGCTCAGCTGGTTGCCGACGCCGTAGCGGCGTCTTCCGCAGCCTCGCCTCGCGTCCTGGTAGTCCTCGACGACGACCCAACAGGCACCCAATCAGTGGCCAACCTGCCGGTACTCACCCGCTGGGAGGTTGTCGATTTCGAATGGGCGTTCGCTCACATTGCGGAAAGCCGGTCCCAACCCGCGGTCTACGTGCTGACCAACACACGCAGCCTGGACCCGGTTGAGGCCGCTGCCCGCAACGAGGAAATCGTGCGCAACGCCCTTGCCGCAGCGGGCGACGATGTGCGCTTGGGGTTCGTCAGCCGCTCCGACTCCACCCTCCGCGGCCACTACCCGCTGGAACCGGACGTCATTGCAGCCACGATTGCCGACGTGACCGGCGAAGCGACAGACGGCGTCGTGATGGTCCCGGCGTTTCCCGACGCCGGTCGCGTCACCATCGGCGGCGTGCACTACATGCGCGGTACCGGGCACGACGCCGGCAAGCTCACCCCGGTTGCCGAGACCGAGTTCGCCAAGGATGCGAGCTTCGGCTTCGCCAATTCCGAGCTGGCCAAATATGTAGACGAGAAGTCGCAGGGCCGCTTCCCGGCCAGCGACGTGATCGTCCTCGACCTGAACATTATCCGCGCCGGCGCCTCGGCACAGGACCCTTCAATTTCCGCCAAGGCCATCGCCGACGCCATCGAACCTGCCACGAACTCCACGCCCATCGTCGTGGACATCGTCACCGAGAACGATTTCCGCGCGCTGGCCCTTGGACTGGAAGAAGCCGAACGCCGCGGCAAGAAGCTGCTCTACCGCGTGGGCCCGCCCTTCGTCCGCGGCCGCATCGGCCAGGAAATCCGCGAGGCACTTAGCGGCGAGGAGGCCTACGAAGGCAACACTCCCTCGACAGCCGGTGGCTTGATCGTCGTTGGCTCGCACGTCGGCCTCACCACGCGCCAGCTCAACGTCCTGACCGCCCAGCACAGCGCTGCCCGCATCATCGAGATCGACGTCGAGAAGCTTCTCGCTAGCGGCGCGGAGGCCTACCTCGACGAAATGGTCGCCGCCGTCGTCGACGCCCTCCACAACGGAGACGTCATCGTCCACACGAGCCGCCTGCTCATCAAGTCCGACGACGCCGCGGCGAGCCTGAAGATTGCCCGCACCGTCTCTGCCGCCGTCGTCGCGATCGTGAACCGGACGCTCAAGACCTTCCCGCCGCGCTTCGTCATCGCCAAGGGCGGCATCACGTCCTCGGACGTGGCGGCGCACGGCCTGGAAATCCGCCACGCGATCGTCCGAGGCCCCATGCTGCCCGGCATCGTCTCGCTGTGGGAGCCGGTGGACGGACCTGCGAAGGGCATTCCGTACATCGTCTTCGCCGGCAACGTGGGTGACGACGAATCCCTGGCGCAAGTCACGCGCAAGCTCAGCAACACTTTCTAACCAAATTCAATGGAGAACACCATGACCAGCAACTACACCGTCGCCGTCCTCGGCCTGGGCGCCATGGGCCTGCCGATGGCCACCCGCCTGGCAACCCAGCTCACCGTCCACGGCTTCGACATCGCCGAACCGCGGCTGAAGCTCGCTGCCGACGCCGGGATCCGCACCTTCGCTTCGGCGCGTGAAGCCTCCGAAGGCGCCGACGCCCTGCTCCTTGCCGTGCGCAACGGCGAACAGCTCGACGAGGTCCTCTTCGGCGAGAACGGTGTTGCCTCGGTACTCAAGGCGGGCGCCGTCGTGATCCTCGGCAGCACGGTCGGTACCGAAGCCATTCCAGCCACCGTGGCGCGCCTGGCCGAGTACGGCGTCGAACTCGTGGACGCACCCCTTTCCGGAGGCCCCAAGCGTGCCGGCGAAGGCGATCTTCTGATCGTGGTGGGCGCGACGCCGGCTGCCCAGGAAAAGGCCCGACCCGCCCTGGAACTGCTGGCCTCCACGCTAAGCATCGTGGGCGACAAGCCCGGCGACGGCCAGGCACTCAAGACTGTCAACCAGCTGCTGTGCGGCGTGCACATCGCCGCTGCCGCCGAGGCCATGGCACTCGCGGACGCCCTCGGACTCGACCAGGCGAAGACCCTCGCGGCCCTGGAGGCAGGTGCCGCCGGCTCGTTCATGCTGTCCAACCGCGGCCCCCGCATCCTCGAGGCATACAACGAGGAAGGCGCCGAGGTCCTGAGCCGTTTGGACATCTTCGTCAAGGACATGGGCATCGTCGGCAAGGCCACGCGCGCCGCCGGCCTGGCCGCACCGGTTGCCGCCGCTGCCGAACAGCTCTACCTCCTCGGCCAGGCCCAGGGCCTCGCCGCCGCCGACGACTCCGCCGTCATCAAGGTCGTCGCGCCCACCAGGCGTACCAACTAACCCCTCGCACAACGTGCGACGACGGCGGTCCCCCCTCCGCCGTCGTCGCCTCTCTTGCCGGCCTCGAGTCGAGGCCGGCTCTGTCAAAGGAGACACCCCCGATGAATCCCCTCATCAATACCTTGGCGGTCCGGGCAGCTGATGCCCCTGCCATCAAGCCGGCCGTGGACCTTGGGACCCCGCTGCTGCTGACCATCGCCGTTGCCGGCGTCGCACTCTTGCTGCTGATGATCATCCGCTTCAAGATCCAGGCCTTCGTGGCATTGCTGGCCGTGAGCATCCTGGTTGCCGTCGCCGCGCAGATCCCCTTGGCGGACGTCTTCACTGTTGTGGCCAACGGCGTGGGCGGAACCATGGGCAAGGTCGCACTGCTGATTGCCCTCGGCGCCGTGCTGGGCCGGATGATCGAAGTGTCCGGTGGCGTACAGTCGCTTGCCAACCACTTCACAGCGAAGCTCGGTGCCAAGCGAGTCGCCGTGGCGCTAACCGCCGTCGGCTTCCTCGTTGCGATCCCGGTGTTCTTCGAAGTGGGCGTCATCGTCCTGGTGCCGATCGTCTACGCGTTCGCGAAGATCGCCAAGCTGCACCCCATCAAGTTCGGCCTTCCCATGGCCGGCATCATGCTCTCCATCCACGTCGCGGTTCCTCCCCACCCGGGCATTGTTGCCGGGGCAGGCGTCATGGGTGCCGACATCGGACTCATCGCGATGATTTCACTGATTATCTGCGTACCGCTGGGTTTCCTGTCCTACTGGGTCGCCAGCATCATGAACCGCAAGGACTACGAACTGCTTCCGGGTGTCCGTGACCAGATTGAAGAATTCGGCTCCGATTCCCTCGTGCGGGTGGGCCACGACGGTCCCGGTGCCAGCGCAGTCGCCCCGCCGCGTCCGGGCCTGATCATGTTCCTCATCGCTGCCCCGATCGTCCAGATCCTGCTCGGCACGGCCGGTACCCTCCTGATCAACAAGAAGGACTACTGGTACGGGGTCGCATCTTTCCTGGGCAACCCGTTCTTCGCCTTGCTGGTGGCCGTTGCGTTCGCATTCTTCCTGCTGGCAGTCCGCCGCCAGTGGTCGCTCAAGGAAACCGGCGAGATCTTCGAAGGCGCGTTGCCTCCCATCGCATCGATCCTGATGGTTGTAGCTGCCGGCGGCGTGTTCGGCGGCGTCCTGCAGGTCTCCGGCATCGGCGCGGCACTGTCCCAGACGCTGGATTCCCTGGGCGTGCCGATCATCCTGCTCGGCTTCATCATCTCCCTGGCATTGCGTGCCGCGCAGGGTTCGGCCACGGTTGCGATCGTCACCACCACAGGCCTCCTCTCGGCTGCCGTCGCCCACGGCGGCTACACCCCTGCGCAGATCGCCGTCATCGTGATCGCGATCGGCTTCGGCGGCCTGGGTCTGTCCCACGTGACCGACGCCGGCTTCTGGGTGGTGGTGCGCTACTACGGCCTCACGGTGTCCGACGGGCTCAAGACCTGGACCGTGCTCACGACCATCCTGGGCATCGCCGGCTTCCTGCTCAGCTATGTCGCCTGGATCCTGGTGGGAGGCCTGGCCCACTGATGCGTGCACGCCTTGACGATCTTGTAGGGTCCGCACTGGAGCGAGGGGCAGCGGTCCCGGCCTTCACCTGCTACGACTTCACCACTGCGCTGGCCGTGGTGGCAGCAGCTGAGGAGTCAGGCCGCGGGATCATCCTGCTGGTCGCGCCGAAAACGGCCGGCACTCTGAGCGGACTGCGGCTGATTACGGCGCTGCGCGCCCTGGCCGACGGCGCCAGCGTGCCGGTCTCGGTTGAGCTGGACCATGCCTCGGAGCTGGCTGTCATTCGTGATTCGGTGGCGGCCGGCGCCGACGCCGTCCTGGCCGACGGTTCGTCCCTCCCGTTCGAGGAGAACATCGCCCTGGTCCGCTCGGTACGTGAGGTCTTGGGCGCCCAAGGCGCCTCCGACGTCGTCATTGAAGCGGAACTCGGCGGGCTGGCTGGCGACGAGGACAAGGCTTTCGGTGCCTCGGCGGGCGTCCATCCTGCAGGCCTGACGGATCCTGGCCAGGTGCAGGACTTCGTCTCCCGGACCGGCGCCGATCTTTTGGCCGTAGCCGTGGGGAATGCGCATGGCCGTTACACCGGCGAGCCCAAGCTGCACTGGGACGTGCTGGAGGACATTTCCTCGCGCACGGAGCTTCCGCTCGTGCTCCATGGCGCGTCGGGTATCCCGGCGGCGGACCTCGTCAAGGCCACATCCATGCGCGTGGGAAAGGTCAACTTCAACACCGAGCTCCGCACCGGCATTCTTGCCACACTCGAGGCCGAGACCACCGCGCACCGGGCCGACGGCGAGAACCTCCAGGGGCTGCTGGGGCGCTGGAGTTCCTCCGCCTCGACATTCGCCGGAGCAACACTGGACATGCTCAGTAGCTAGGCGCGGCTCGCGGGGCGGCCGCGACGCAGGAGGCTACGATCAGCACATGATCGTAGCCTCCCTGATTTTCGCCGTCGTTGCCGGCTTGTTGCACGTCTACATCTTCAGCATGGAGTCCATCACCTGGACCCGCCCGGCCACGTGGAAGCGCTTCAGCGTCGCTTCCCAGTCCGACGCCGAAACCACCAAGCCCCTGGCGTACAACCAGGGTTTCTACAACCTCTTCCTTGCGGTCGGGGCGGTCGCCGGGGTCGTCGTTGTCGCGCTTGGTCATCCGCAGGTGGGCTGGACCCTCGTCTTCAGTTCGTGCGGCTCCATGCTGCTGGCGGCAATCGTGCTTGCCTTGAGCGGCAAAAAGTACCTCCGCCCCGCGGTTTTTCAGGGCACGACGCCGCTACTCGCCGTCGTGCTCGGCATCCTGGCCGTGGCGCTCGGCTAAAGCGGAACCCTCGCTCACGTATGTGCCGTCCAAGCCCGTCGCTCGCTCACTTATGCGGGCTTTTGGCGTGACGCTAGCTCACCCGTCAAAACCCTGAACCCCAGTTCCGGATTGAAGCCGTGGATTTCCCGCGTGTCCAGTGCCGCCATGAAGGCCAGGATTTCCTCGGTGATCACCTGCCCGGGAACCAGGACCGGGAAGCCCGGCGGGTAGGGGGTGACGAAGGAGGCAGACACCATTTCCTCGCCCGCGGTGACCCTTCGCGCAAGTTCGGCCGCAGTGAAGTATTCGCAGGATCCGGCCTTGTAGCTCTCGAAGTAGGCCGCGCGCATGTTGCCGTCGGGCGTGTCCGCGTCCTTGCGGAATCGTTCGGCGAAGCGGCTGAAGTCCGGCAAGGGCGGCGGCGTGCTGGTCAGCGCCGCGACACGCGCACAGCGGGCCCGCTGGCCCAGGCCACTTAGGCCGGAACGCTCGTCTTCAAAGGTCTCGGCCAGCTTGACCAGGACCTCGACGAGGTAGGCAACGGCACTCCGCGAGGTGCCGATGTTGGTCATGAAGAGAACGCTGTTCCTTGACGTCTTGTTGACCTGGATCCCGTACTTGTCCATCAGGTAGTCGTGCTTGAAGGTATCGCCGTCCACGCCGGTGAGGCCGATGTGCAGGGTCAAACGGCTCGGATCAACAACGAATTCGTCCCGCTCCCAGGCTTCCGACATGGCCGCCAGCCCGTCGCGGAGCGGCATCTGCCGGCTCGTTTCGCGATACTGCGCAGGGATGAGGTCCGTGGTGCCGAGGACGCGGAAGTACTTCTTCAGCAAGGGATGCCTCGCCACGGCCTGGGCGATGCTGACCGCGAGATCTGCCTGCCGTTGCACGAGTTCGTAGCCTTCGAACTCAACCTGCCGCCGTCCCATGTCCAAGGAAGCCAGGATCTGGTAGTTGGGGGACGTGGAGGTGTGCGTCATGTACGCCTCCCGGAAGCTCTCCTCGTTCAACTGGCCGAAGTCCTGGTCATGGATGTGAATCATGGACCCCTGCCGGAGCGACGTCAGGGTCTTGTGCGTCGACTGCGTTGAGTAGACCCTCAGACGGGCCTTCGCCGGATCGGGCACCAGCCGCGTCTTCAGGATCAGCTCATCGCTGACGTGCCCGACGCCGGAACCCGGGCCGCCGTCGTCGGGCTCGCCGCCCGCTTGGCCGTCCGCCGCCCCGTCCGCTGCCGCAAGCTCCCGCAATTGCTCGGCGTGGCGCCGGGCGTAGGCCGGATCGGCGAAGGACTTTTCGAGTGAACGGGCCGAAGCCATGGCCGTGCGACGGCGGTAGATATGGTGGAATCCCGCGAACGCGAACCAGGCCTCGTCCCACAGGAACACCAGGTCCGGCTTGATGGCGAGACACTCCTCCATCACTCGTTCGACGTCGTACACAATTCCGTCGAAGGTGCAGTTCGTGAGTGCAAGCATCTTGACCTCGTGGAGCCTGCCCGCCCGACGGTAATCCAGCAACATCCGTTTGATGCTTTCCAAGGGAACGGCGCCATAGAAGGAGAAATCGTTCAACGGGTAGGCGTCCAAATATGAAACCTGCGCTCCGGCCAGCATGAGGGCGTAGTGGTGCGATTTGTGGCAGTTCCGGTCGACCAGGACCACATCGCCGGGAGCCAGGATCGACTGGTGCACGATCTTGTTGGCCGTCGACGTTCCGTTGGTGACAAAGAGCGATTTTTGGGCACCGAATGCCCGGGCCGCCAGCTTCTGGGCCTGTTTGAGGGAGCCATGCGGATCCAAGAGCGAATCGAGCCCGCCGGACGTGGCCGAGGTTTCTGCCAGAAGCAGGTTGAGGCCATAGAACTCGCCCAGATCGTTGATCCACTTGGAATGGATCACCGATCCGCCCCTGGACACCGGCAAGGCATGGAAAACACCGGCGGGTTTGCGGCTGTATTGCTGGACCGCGCGGAAGAACGGCGCCTCATATCGTTCCGCGATGCCGGCCAGCAAGGACAAGTGGAGTTCCGGCCCATCCTGGCGGCGGAAAATCCGGCGGAATTGGCGGGTCAAGGAACCGGCGAGTTCTTCGATCCCCACTCCCGCCACCAGGTAGAGATCAAGTTCGGGGCGGAGTTGCCCCAGCTTCTCCGCCAAGCTCAGGATGCGGTCCAAGGGTCGCTCGGGGAGCGACTTCCCCAAGAACCTGTCCAGGAAGCTGCGCACATCCCGGCTCAGGCGTTGCCTGCTGTTGGGGACAAATCCCGGCCGCAGCACACACGCCTGGATGTCGGGGTTGAGCAGGACAGCCACGATGGCGTCCTCGAAGCTTGGCACGAACACGAGCTCGTAGTTGAAGGCGTCCGCGGGGCGCCGCTGGCTGAGCAGCTCCGCTTGAAGGTCCTCACGGTCCACGTTGGAGACGTCATCGATCACGAGGACCTCGAACCGCTTCCGCGCATCGGCGGGTTCTTCAATCCTGTCCGTTTCGCGTTCAGAGTCCGCTGAGGGTTCCTGGGCGTGCTGGTTGTGGCCGGCAACGCGTCGCGCGACCGGTTCGATGAGGCTTAGCGCCTCGGGGTATTCTCCAGCCTCCAGGATTCGCCGCAATTCCATGACATATTGCTGCCCCGGCGACGCCCAATACATTTCGAGGGATTCCAGCAGCGGCAACAACCTTCGGACATCCCGCGGAAGTTCCCGCGGTCGGCGGGCGCCCGCGAGGGGCCGGGCGGCGGCAGAGAGCTGTTTGACGGCGTAGCCAAGGAATTCCCAGGCGTCGGCGCGCACCCGCCAGGCGCTGCTGGGGACCTCGCCGCCGGACCCGGAGTCGTCGTCGGGGTTTGGCCTTGCCGCCAAACCGAGGCCAAGCGATGCGCCGCCGGCAAGGGCAGCCGGAGCGATGGGAATTGGGGCTGACTGCACTGTCGCGAAATCGGCGCGTGCCACGATGACTCCTTTGTCATGGATTGATAGCACTCTCTACTAAACGCCGCGAGCCGTCGCGGCGCACGGCAAATTTCTGGTTGCCGTCTGGGTGTCCAGATGGGATGCGGCCTTTCCGGTCATATGTGAGCGAGCGTTCGGGGATTTGGCGTCATTGGTGAGCGAGCGTCGGAGTGGGCCGGCAGCTACCCTTCACGCCACAGCGGCAAGGGGACGACGCTCCGGCTGCGTCCGGACTCGTCCAACACGTGCCCGAGGCGTTTGTAGTTTCGCACCACGGCTTGCCGGGAGATCACGGCGCTCCGCGGCGCGCGCTCCGCCAGTTCGCGCTCGTGGCCCTGGACCTCCAGGTAGTCGCGGACCCAAAGTGTCACGAGCAGATTCTGGGCACCCAGAACCTGGGCGCTGAGCCTGCAGTTCGGCAGGGCCGCGAAGTAGCGCCCGACGGCGTCAACATGGCGGGCGGGCACGTTGAGGATCAGGCTCACTTCCCTTAGTCCTTGTTGGGCGGAAACGGACGTATCGCACCTCAGCGTCATGTAGCCGGACGCGAGGAACCGCTCCACCCGCCGTCGTGCCGTTTGGGGAGAGACCCCGCAGGCGGCCCCCAGTTCCGCCCAACTGGCCCGCCCGTCCTTCGCCAGTTCCTCCAGGAGGGACGCATCCAGCCGGTCGGGAGAGTAGGCGGTCGGGGCGGGCAGGGGTTCTGCCGACAGGAGCCGGGCCCGCGCCGGTTCCAGGGTGCCGCTGCGCCAGTCGGAGGCCTGCCGGTACAGCTTGGTGACGAAAACGACCTCCCGGTGGGTCACTCCGGGGAGGCCTGCGAACGAGCCGGTGACGATGTCCATGAGCTCTTCGTGGCTGGAGGCGAAGCAGTCCACGAAGAGGTCGTGCGAGCCGGACACCAGCGAAACCGTGCCGAATGCCGGCTCCGCGCACAGCTTTTGGACCAGGGCTTCGTTCTGGCTCGGAAGTGAAGAGAGGCTGATGAACGCCGACCAGCCAGCACTCAGATAGCGCGGACCCGGGGCCGGGGTGATCCACGCCAATCCCTGCTCGGCAAGGGAGCTCCAGCGGCGCGCGACGGTAGGCCCGGACAAACCCAGGACATCCCCAACGCGGCTCCAGTCGGCACGGGGATTGATCTGTAGCGCATTGACGATTTCGAGGTCAATTTCGGAGATCATGGCCGATTCCTTCAAATTTCACGCTTCTCAGAGGATTTCAAACAAATTCCTAGCCAGTGTAGACGGCGGGCCTAGCGTTGTGACTCGCATCACCCCCACTCGCATCCCAACGCCCAGGCAACGACGCCCCCAACACTCAAGGAAGCACATGGCAAGCAAGACAGCACCTCCAGCGACGGCCGCCGTCGCACGCCGGACCATCACCGGAATGATCGTGGCGATGGCCCTGATCGAATCGCTCAGTGGAGTCACCCAGGGTTACCTGAACCCCATCCTCCCCGCCTTGGGGCCGAACTTCTCGATCGATGACCCCACCATCAACGGCATTTTCCTGATCTCAAATGTGAGCTTTGCCGTGCTCACGCCGATCATCTCGCGGCTCGGCGACAGCTACGGCTACAGGCTCGTACTCCGTTGGTCGACCGCGGTCGTCGCGGCCGGCGTCCTCATGATGGCGTTGTGGCCCTCGCTGTGGACGGTGACAATCGGCGTCGTCATGCTCACGTGCGTGGTCGGCTTCATCCCGTTGATGATGGGCATCCTGCGGGTGAGCAGCCCGGCGCAGACCCGCACCGGGGTCAGCGTGATGATCGGAATGCTCATGATCATGGTTGGCGCGGGCGGCCTGTTTGCCGGCATCATCGGCGTCGACGATCCCACTCTCGGGTTCTGGGTTGCGGTGCCGTTCGCGGTTGTGGGGCTGCTTTGCTCCTTCGTTCTGCCCGACGCCGGGACCCCCACCCGTGAGGGACTGGCCTTGGTGCCGCTCCTGGCGTGTTCCCTGGGTTTGATCGGCTTTGTCGTCGCTCTTTCGATGGGACCTGACTGGGGTTGGCTGGATGCCAAGACCCTCGGATCCGGAATCATCGGCCTCGCGCTGTTGGCCTACTGGGTGGTCCTGGACTCCCGCAACGTGAACGGGAAGCGCTTCATGGACCTACGGATGCTTGCCATCCCGCGCATCCGGACGATCTCGCTCGCCACCTTCTTCTTCGGTTTTGCCTCCATCAGCTACTTCGGCACGAACGGGATCTTCCTGTATTCAAACCCGGACAAGACCGGGTACGGCTTCGCGCTCAGCCCGCTCATGATCGCTATTGTCCTGGCTGCCGCATCCGTGCTCTCACTGTTTGCCTCCCTTCTGACCTCGAAGGCTCTCAGCCTGTTCGGCGAACGGGCCACCCTGGTTTTCGCCGGTCTCCTGCTGGCGGGCGGCTTCCTGGTCATGGCAGCTGGGCACGGTTCGCTGGCGGGTTACTGCACCGGATTCGCCATGTTCAACCTGAGCCTTGGCATGTATCAGGCGGGGAGCCGGGCATTGTCCGTGGAGGGCGTTCCGCTCGAGGAAACTTCGACGGCGGCTGGCCTCAACGAACTGGCACTGTCCGTTGGCATCGCGGTGGGCGCCGCCGTCGTGAAGCTCATCTCCTCGTCATCAGTCCAGTCCGGGCACATCAGCGAGGGCGGGCTCCTTTCCATCTGGATTGTCCTGGCGATCGCGGCCCTGATTGCTGCGGCAGCAGCCGCCCGTTACCCGAAGCGCCACCCAGCGGCGACAGCCGCATGAAAGCCGCTGCCATGAAAGCTGCCATGAAGGCCGGGTCCCCGGAAACCGCAACGCCCGCGACGACCTCGCCTGCCGCCGTCGAGCGCTCCGTTTCTGCCGCTCTGGAGCGCTGGGAGCCGGAAATCCTTGGCCTGAGCCATGCGATCCACGCCGATCCCGAGCTCAGCGGGCAGGAGTTCCGGGCCGCAAAGCGGGTTAGCCGGCTGCTCCGGAGCGCGGGCTTCAGCTTTGACGGTCCGCAGCCGCTGCTCCCGGCTTCCTTCAGCGCGAGGTTCGGGACGGGTGAGCTGGTGGTCGCGCTGTGCGTTGAGTACGACGCATTGCCGACCATCGGGCATGCCTGCGGACATAACGTGAACGCGGCTTGCGCTGTGGGGGCGGCATTCGCGCTCGCTTCTGTCGCCGACGAGCTCGGGATCACGGTCAAAGTTCTTGGCACTCCCGCGGAAGAGACAAGCGGGGGCAAGGTCGATCTCATTGGCGAGGGTTTCTTCGAGGACGTATCCCTGGCGATGATGGCCCATGCCGGCGCCGACGACGTCATCGGCGGCACGTCCCTGGCCATGGGTATGTGGGACGTGCTTTACGAAGGGCGCCCCGCGCATGCCGCGGCCGCTCCATCTGAGGGGGTCAATGCCCTCGACGCGCTCGTGATTGCACAGACCGCCATTGCGTTTGCGCGGCAGCAGCTTCCGCCCGGCTCGGTTGTTTCGTTGATCGTGACGGAAGGCGGGAGCGCCGTCAACGTCATACCGGAGCGGGCCCGGGCGAGCGTGGAAATGCGTTCACCGAGCCTCAAGAACCTGCGAACCATAGAGGACCGTGTGCGGCGCTGCCTGGAGGCGGGCGCACTTGCTAGCGGGAGCACACTCAAGGTCACGCCCACGGGGAATGCCTACGCTGAGCTCAGGCAGGACCGGTACCTTTCCGAGGCCTACCGGGAAGCGATGTCCGCCCGAGGGAGGGCTGTTGCGTTCAACGAAGAACCAGTGGCTTCAACAGACATGGGGAACGTCTCGCAACTGGTCCCAAGCATCCATCCGCTGCTCGGCTACGACGTCGGCGGGGCCGCCCACCACACCGCCGAGTTTGCTGCCCATGGCTCCTCCGCTTCTGCGGACCGGGCGGTCCTGGACGGCGCCTTCGGCCTGGCCCTGGCGGCGTGCGCGGCGGCCAACGATCCGCGGCAACGCGAACGGCTGCTGAACGTCCGTCGCTAACGCCGTGACGGTGGGTGCGGCTCCACAGCTGCGTTCCGGAACGCAGCCCCCGGGCCGCACCCACGAATTCTCGCGGTCGCCCGCTATGGTTCCCGCCGTCGAGCGGGCGGACAATGATCTCAGCAGTTCGCGAGGGAGCGTAATGGGATTCTCGAGGCAACAAAAGACGTCAGTGGCCATGGCCGCATTTGGCCGCTCACGTGATCCCGTGATCGATCTCGCCCGGTTCTTCTGCCTCATCCTGGTGGTGCTCTCGCACTGCATGATGGTCAGCCCGGTTCTGCACCCGGACGGCACCGTCACCACCGAAAACACGCTCATGGAGCAGCACTGGTTCGAACCCGTCTTGTGGGTGTTCCAAGTGATGCCGCTGTTCTTCGTCCTTGGCGGCATCACGGGACTGGAATCGTGGCGTCGCCTGCGTGCGCGCGGCGGCTCCGGCGTCGACTACGCGCAACTGCGGCTCTTGCGCCTCATCCGTCCGGCAACGGCGCTACTGGCCTCGATGTTCGTGGGGCTGTGGGCCGCGCGGCTACTTGGCGTGGACCCGGAAGTGGTCCAGCTCATCGCGACTGGGGCGGGCATGCCCTTGTGGTTCCTGGCTGCGTACCTCGCTACTCAATTGAGCGTCCCCTTGCTGGCCAGGCTGCACGGACATGCCCCGTGGTTGACCCTCGGCGGGCTCGTGGCCGCCGTGATCACCCTTGACTCCCTGCGCGGGGCGTTTCCGATCCTCGCTTTCGTCAACATGCTCTTTGTATGGTGCGCGGTCCAGCAATTCGGCTTCTTCATTGCCGATGGCATCTTCGCTGGACGCAGCCGGGGCTGGTTCGCGGGGTTGATCGTCGGCAGCAACCTGCTGCTGGGGTTCGTGACAGGGATCGGGGTCTACTCCGGAAACATGATCGTGGACCTGAATCCGCCCAACTTCTGCATGCTGCTCTTGGGTCTGTCCCAGGCGGCAACGCTCCAATTGCTGCGCCCCGCCCTTGCCTGGGTGGCTGGGGTGCGCTGGATCCGTTGGGTCGTGGCCGTGGCGGGCCGGCGGTCCATGACGGTCTATCTGTGGCATTTGCCGCTGCTCGCAGCCATGGCGGGGCTGCTGCTCCTCACGGACTTCCCCAAACCGGCGGCAGGTACGGCCGAATGGTGGTTGGCCCGCCCATTGGTGCTGCTCGGCGTCCTCGTGCTGCTGCTCCCGGTCCTGCTGCTGTGCGGCAGGCTTGAAGAGCGCCCGACGGCGGCCAGCCACGCGCGCGGCAGGACGCACGTCGCGGTGGTGACTGCCGGCGTCGTGGTTTTCATTCCGGTGGTGGACGCCGGCTTCAACGGACTCACGCTGACCCTTCTTGGTGGGGGAGCGGCGTGCTTCGCGCTGGGAGTGTTACTGCTGGGACGGGTGCCGGCCGGGGTCCTTTCCGCCGCGGTTCCCGATGCCCCTGCCGTGCCATTGCCAGAGCCCGGTTTACGTGCGAATCTCGACTCATGACTGAGTTCACGGATTCAACCGCAGAGTCGTTCAGCCCGGACGTGACAACGGTCAGGAACGACAAATTCCACCGCTACGAGCTTCTTGTTGATGGTGAGGTAGCCGTGATCTCGCAGTTTATGGACAAACCCGGCCATATCGACTTCCTCCACACCGAAACGCGGCCGCAGTTCAAAGGCCGCGGGCTGGCCAAGGTCCTGGCACATTTTGCCCTGGATGATGTGCTGGCCTCGGGCAAGCGGATCATTCCGCATTGCCCGTTCATCGCCGCCTATCTACGCAAGCATGAGGGCTACGATCTCGACGTCGATTGGCCGCCGGAACCGCCGGTGGGGGAACCGGACAACGAGTAGTCAGTCCGCCGGGCTGTGCTGCCGCAGCACACCGGGCGCGTGCCCGTGTGCGTGGCAAAGGCAATGGCATACAGCGCATGCCGCATGAACCCCGTCCCTGCAATCAAGGGTCACATAGAACACCCTGGACTTTCCGTCGCGGTCTCTCGGCGTGCGTTGAATCATCTGAACTTCCCGTCGACTGCATTGAGTGGTCGTGTCACTGATAAGTGGGCGCAGACGCGGGATCGTGACGCAGTTTTGCCTGGGACCTATTGCCTGAGGGCGACAATGGCGTCGTGTTCGTCGCGGATTGCCCGGCCGCGGGACATGCACGTGACCCCCATGGCGCTGACAAGCTCGCCGCCGTGCCAGTGATCGGAAGCACTGACCACGTACGAAAAGTTCAGCATCGCTGATTCTCCGGCCGACAACGTTCCGATGTGCAAGTCACCGTCGTGGGGCTTGGACGTGTAATCAAGATTCTCCATTCCTTCATTGGTGAAGGAACGGGGAATGAGGCGCACATTGCGGAGTTGGACCTTGGAATCATTGATGATCCAGGCTGTGAAGATGATGGTTTCGCCTGGGGCCGCCGCCGACTTGTCTGCCCCGTAAACGAGGACAATTTGTGGTGAGCGGCGTGGGCGGCGGAGTCGGGTCACGCCAGTTGAGTGTGGCTCGGGACCGAATCGTGTTGCCGTGGGTGAAAGTCGCTGAGAACCTGTCCCTGCGTAAGATTCAAGTCACATGTAACTTCGGCTGTCACACTGGATGATTATGGGGCAGGTTTCAGAGGACGGTTCGAATGGCGGGGACGCGTCGATGGCCGTTGGGCATAGCGACCCTCACATCATGGCCATGGTGCGTGACGGTGATGCTTCCGCCTTCGATGTGCTGTTCCGGCGACATGTGGCAGCTGCCCAATTTGTTGCCCGTGCCCAGACCGACAATGTCAGCGACGCCGACGACGTCGTGTCCGAGGCGTTTGCTTCGATTTTCCAAGCCCTCACCGAGGGCAAGGGACCGGACCAGTTCTTTCGCTCCTATCTTTTGACTGCAGTGCGGCGAATTGCCCACGACCGCAACCGGAAGGCCAGGCGTACTCAAGTCGTCGGCGACGTCGACGTCCTGGATACCGTTGCCATCGATGCGGACACCGTTCTAGACGCCTTTGAGTCGAGCACCATGGCGAAGGCGTTCAAATCGCTTCCGGAACGCTGGCAGGCGGCCCTCTGGCACGTGGACATCGAAGGCCTGAAACCTGCCGCGGCCGCACCCTTCATCGGATTGAGCCCCAACGGGGTCTCCTCGCTCGTGATCCGGGCGCGTGAGGGGCTCCGGCAGGCCTACTTGCAGAACCACGTGGCAGTGGTGAGCGACGACTCATGCGCTGAATATTCGAGCCAGCTGGGAAAGTACGCCCGCGGCGGACTGAAACGGGCGTCGTACGAAAAGGTCAAGGCCCACTTGGAGGAGTGTCCGAAGTGCACGGCTGTGCTGGTGGAACTCAACGATGTCCAGGCAGGCATGAGGGCGCTTGTCTTCCCCTTGGTAGTCGGCGTGGTCTTTACACCGGCAGTGACTGCCGGATTTCTCCCCGGAAGCGTACTGCTGGAATCGCTTCTTCCCGGAGGGGTTCTCCAGGAGCCATTCCTCTCAGAGCCGTTCCTTTCCGAGCCATTCCTTCCGGGAGGGGCCGAACCGGCCGCTGCTGGACTGCGCTCAGTGGGGGGATTCTGGAAGATGGCAATTGCCGCGTTGGTCTTGGGAGGCCTCGCGATTGCAGGCATCCTCATGTGGCTTGGACAGTCCAGCCCGGCGCCAATCGCCGAAGCCAATGTTCCAAGCAGCGCTGCACCTGCCCCACCGTCCGTGCCGGAACGTGGCCCGACGGCACCCCTGCCAAGTCCGGCGCCGAAGTCGGACCCGCCCGCCACAACGGTGCCGCAACCTCCCGCGCCCGCGCCGATCGTGCCCGAAGCGGTTCCTGCCCCGCAGGAGACGGCCAGGGTAGTTGATTCCGGAACCGGCATCACGAACCCCGTTCCGCGGATGGGTTCGTTGACGATCCATAAGTATGAGAAGCCGGCGACGGCGACCAGCCTGCCCAACGACGGAACCGTTCTGACTGCCGCCCAGTTGCAGGGACTGACGCCGATGGCCGGAGTGACGTTCACGGTGCAGAAGGTCAACAACATTGACCTGACGACCAACGCGGGTTGGGCTGCGGCGGCCGCGTTGACGCCGGCGCAGGCCTCGGCGCAGGCAGCGACCCCGGGTTCGACGGTCACCACCGGCGCGGCCGGAACCGCGACCCTGGCGAATCTTCCGGCGGGCCTGTACCTCGTGACGGAGACCGGTTACCCTGCCGGGGTGATTCCTTCGGCGCCGTTCCTGGTGACCCTGCCCATGGCGGACCCGGCTGGTGGGAACGGCTGGATGTATGACGTGAACGTCTACCCCAAGAACGCCGTGACTACAGCCACGAAGACCGTTAACGATGCCTCGGTGGTCAAGCTCGGCGACAACGTGCAGTGGACCATCACCTCCGACATCCCCAACGTCAACCCGATCGACGGGTACCGGATTGTCGACAAGCTCGATTCGATGCTGAGCTACGGCAACTCGGCGGTGGCGCTTTCGGACAACGCGGTACTGGTGTTGAACACCGATTACACGATCGTCTTCAACACGGCCACGAATACCCTCACGGTCGACTTCACCGCGAGCGGCCGGGCCATCCTGGCCGCGAACCCCACGGCCAAGGTCCTGGTGACGGTGAACTCCACCGTGAACACAGTCGGTGAGATCGCGAACACGGCTCTCGTCTATCCGAACGCGGCCAGCTTCGCCATCACTCCGGGCCAACCCGGCGGTCCCGTCGTCACTCCTCCGGTAAGCACCACCAAGTGGGGCGACATCGTGCTGCACAAGAAGGATTCCCAGAGTTCGGCCGCCCTGGCCGGTGCCGTGTTCTTGGTCTACCCGACCCAGGCCGATGCCCTCGCCGGTACCAATGCGATCAGCGTCGGAGGGATCAGTTCCTGGACCACCGATGCAAGCGGCAACCTGGTGATCTCCGGACTGCGCTACTCCGACTGGGCCAACGGAAAACCCGTCGGTCCCGGTCAACCCGGCTACCAGAGCTACTGGCTCGTGGAGACCAAGGCGCCGTCCGGCTACGAGCTGCTCGCCGAGCCGGTCGAGACTGCGGTCACCAGCAACGATCCCTCCGCTGTGACGGTGACGATCGGGAACATCAAGCAGAACGCCGGATTCCAGCTGCCGCTCACAGGTGCGGGAACCTGGGCCCTGACCGCAGGCGGGATCCTCGTGCTGGCAGGAGCAGGTCTGTTCATGGCCACCGGCCGCCGGAAGCCGGCCGAAGCAAAATAGGCGGCTGGCCGCCCGGGACGTGACCCAAGGGATCTCACGCTCCGAAAATACCTTCCCATTTTCGCGTCACGATCTGCGAATTGCACACACTGTTTCAGTGGGTGGCCGTTTCTCCACCACTTCATTCAAAAAATTGAATCTGTTTCTGCGACACGAACCGCCGGAAGCGCGCACTTGAAGGCTAGAGACCACCTGCGTGCCCGCTCCCGAAAGTGAAGCAAAACAAGCCTATGAAGCAGTCCCTTCCCGCCAAGCTACTGGCAATTCTCCTCACAGCAACGATTGTCGGCCTTGGATTGGGCGGCACCCTGCCTTCACCCGCATTTGCGACGACGCCGGGAACCCCGGGAGTGCCACAGGCTGGTACGCCGGTCTACACCGAAAACTTCTCCAACCAGGACGCGACGTCGTCCGCCATCAACATCCTGAACTACACCGGTGGTGCGGCCGCCGCCAATATGACATACACGGCGGACCCGCAGTACACGCCTGCCGGGAATCAGTGCAATGGGTGGATCCTCAACTCATTTACGCCGCAACCGTCATGGTCAGCCGACAGCGGATGTGCGAACAATGCGCCGTCAGCGTGGCAGAAACTTCAGCAGATTGCCGTGCAGCTCGGTTTGGCGCAAGGCCAGACCGCGGCACAGGCCGCCAGCAATCAGGCCCTTTCGGCGTTCACCAACTCCCCTACCGGCCAAATTGCCGCAGGCACCGAATTCAAGACGGCCAGTGCGAACGCAATTCCGGCCATTCCGGGGCATTACTACGCAGTCTCTGCCTATTTCGCCGCTATGAACTGTCCTGCGGCGGGCGGCGCAAATCAGCCGAAAGAGACGTTTTCCCTCATCGTGAACGGCAACCCGATTGTGCTGAGCTCCGGACTGAACCCGTGCACCGACCCTACGAATTGGGCGACTCAGGTGACGAAGCTGCAGTCAGCCGCCTATCAGATACCGACAGGGTCCACGGCATCGCTCGGCTTGTCACTGTATAACGCGACAGCAACCGGTAGCGGCAACGACGTGGCGTTCGACCTGCCCCAGATCGTCGATGTCACCCCTCAGTTGGACAAATCATTCTCGCCCGCGCTCGTCGCCCCCGGCCAGACCTCCACCGTGACGCTGACCGTGACCAATACCAACGACCTGAAGGCGAAGAACGACTGGGGCATCACCGATACGCTGCCCGCCGGCGTCGTGATCGCCCCTAACCCGGCGATCGGTGGGACATGTGCTCAGGTGACCGGCGCAGGGTTCGTCCGCGCCGCGACCGCTGGATCGAACACCTTCACCGCCACGGGCGGTGATCTTGCGGTGGGGCAGGCATCCTGCACCATCACGTTCAACGTGACCGCCGCGACGGAGGGGACGTATGTCAACGGCCCGGCCAACATCGTGACCAACCTCAACCCTCCAGCGAACGCCATGCTGACCGTTCGGGCGCCGCGGATCACCCTTACCAAAGCGCTCGGCGCGCCGCGCGGAGCGGCAACGGACCAATTCACGATGCAGATCCGCGCCGGCGGCGCTACAGGCGCGGTGGTCAACAACACCGTCAACTCGACCACGACAGGTACAGGATCGTCAGTAACTGCGGGAACCGGCACGACCGGAGCCTACGTGGCCGCAGCCGGAACAACGTACACCCTAACCGAAGCGGCCGCCGGAACGGCAAACCTGGCGAACTATGCCGGCACCGTCACGTGCACGGACTCGTTCGGCCTGCAGGCCGGGTTGCCGAACGGCGCAACTTTCACCGGATCGCTGGCCATCACGCCGGTGTCCGGGGCCAACATCACCTGTACCTTGTCAAACACCGCCCAGCCCATCATCAACGTGGCCAAACAGGCAGGCGCGGTCACTGGTCCGGATACGAACGGCAACTTCGTCGCCAACTACACCGTCACCGTCTCCAACACCGGCTCGGCGGTCGGTACTTACGGCACCCTGGCCGACACGCCGGCGTTCGCCCCGAACCTGGCTATTACGCGCGCTGCCTGGACAACGTCCGGGCCCGGCGCTCCTGCCGGCGGTTCGACCCCGACCGCCGGTCCGTACGCGCTGGCGCAGCCGGGTATCGCCATCCCCCCGGGAGTCACTCATGCGTTCAACCTCGCCGTGACGTTCCACTACACCAACACCAACCAGCCAGCGGCGTGCGCGGGCCCGGGCACCGGCCTGTTCAACTCGGTCGCCTTGCCATCTGGCCAGGAGCAGGGCCCGACGTCGGACAACTCTGCCTGCGTCACCGTCCTGCCCAACCTGGTGGCCGCCAAGACCGTGGATCCGGCCGCCGGGACCATGGTCCAGCCCGGGCAGGTTCTCACGTACACGCTGACTTTCGACAACACGAGGGGTACCGCCCCGGCCGCTGTTAGTTACACCGACTGGCTCGGGGACGTTCTGGATGCCTCGAGTTTCGTGGCCAACTCGATCACCACGACCTCCACGAGCGGGACTTCTTTGGTTGTCACGAACAACTCGGGGGCTGCGCCGAAAACCTTGGCCGTCACGGGCATAGTGGCTGCTGGCGCGAAAAGCGTCGTAACTTATCAGGTGAAGGTCAATAGCGTTGGCAACCTGGGTGATGCTTCCCTCGAGAATTACCTGACCCCCTCGACCATCATCATTCCGCCAGCGAGCTGCCCGGCCGGCAGCACCACCTGCAACGTCAACCCAGTGGGCTCGTGGACCTTGGGCAAGACCGCCTCCCCGGGCTCGGGAACTTACATCAATCCGGGCGACCCCAGCGCAAACAGGGTGATTAGCTACACGGTGACCGCCACCAATTCCACCCTCAATCCCATCACCGGTGTGGTCCTCAGCGATGACCTGAGCCAGGTACTGAACAACGCCACGTTCACGGCCGGGTCAGCGAAGCTGACCGTCAATGGCGGTACACCCCTCGCAGTCCCGGACCCCGGTCCTGACATGAAGCTGGCCACGCTTCCATTCACTCTCCCCGGCAACGGCACGGCGGTGTTGACCTACTCGGTGACGGTCAACACGAATGCATGGCTCGTCACCCTGAAGAACGGGGCCACCGGCAACGGGGTCATCCCTCCGGCACGATGCGTCACAGGAAGCACGGCGCCGCTTGACCCTGCATGTTTCACCACGAATCCCACCACCGGCCACCTTTTCGTGCAAAAGGCAGGGCCCGGGACAGTCCAGGGTTCCACCGTCCCCCTGACTGGCTCGACCTTTGAGATCCACAACGATGCTGCCGGGCAAATGGGCCCCATCGTGGTCGGAGTGAACAGTGCCATCTCCGGGTCACCCGGGCTCATCGAGGTCAGGAACCTGGTTTCGGGGACCTACTGGCTGCTCGAAACCAAAGCCCCGAACGGCTACTCGCTCCTCGCCACTCCAGTGAAATTCACCGTTGCAGCGAACGGCAGCATCGCCTTGGACACGGCCACCGCAGGAACGTCAGTAACAGCAAGCAACCAGACCATCACTGTTCTGGATATGGCGTCCGTCAAGCTTCCAACCGCGGGTGGGCCAGGCACCGCCGGCCTTTTCGGCGGAACGATTTTCGGCATCCTCGCCCTCATGACTTCCCTCGCCCTCATCATCTTCAGGCGAGCGAACAAAACCCCGCAAACCCAAACTCCGTAGCGCAGCTCCGCGCAAATCAATGGGGGAACAAGAAAGGAAAACGATGAAATCATCGAAAGTGAGGCGCGGCATAATAGCCTCTTTGGCCGCAATAGCCTCAGCCGGGATGCTCGCCCTCGGAGCCGGAGGTGCACACGCGGCGAACACAGCGAACATCGATCCGTCCAAGACGGGTTCGCTGACCATCCACAAGTACGAGAAGCCGGCAACGCCGACCAACCTGCCCAACGACGGAACGGCACTGACCCCGGCCCAGACCGCGGCACTGACCCCGATGGCAGGGGTGACGTTCACGGTGCAGAAGGTGAACAACATTGACCTGACGACCAACGCGGGCTGGACTACCGCGGCGGCCCTGACGCCGGCGCAGGCCGCGGCGCAGGCGGCCAGCCCTGGCACGACCACCACGACCGACGCGAGCGGAACGGCGACCCTGGGGAACCTTCCGCTGGGTCTGTATCTGGTGACGGAGACCGGCTACCCGGCCGGTGTCACTCCCTCGGCCCCGTTCCTGGTGACCCTTCCCATGACGGACCCGGCCGGCGGGAAGAGCTGGCTGTATGACGTGAACGTCTACCCCAAGAACGCCGTGACCACAGCCACGAAGACCGTCAACGATGCCTCCGTGGTCAAGCTCGGCGACAACGTGCAGTGGACCATCACCTCCGACATCCCCAATGTCAATCCGATCGATGGGTACCGGATTGTCGACAAGCTCGATTCGAAGCTGAGCCACACCAACTCGACGGTGGCGCTTTCCAACAATGCCGCGTTGGTGTTGAACACGGACTATACCGTCGTGTTCAACACGGCCACGAACACGCTCACGGTTGATTTCACCGCAAGCGGCCGGGCCGTCCTGGCCGCCAATCCCACGGCGAAGGTCCTGGTCACGGTGAACACCACGGTGAACACGGTCGGTGAGATCACGAACACGGCTCTTGTCTACCCGAACGCGGCCAGCTTCAACATCACCCCGGGCCAGCCCAACGGCCCGGTCGTCACACCCCCCGTGGCGGTGACCAAGTGGGGCAACATTGTGTTGCATAAGAAGGATTCCCAGAGTTCGGCTGCCCTGGCCGGTGCCGTGTTCTCGGTCTACCCGAGCCGGGCAGATGCCTTGGCCGGCACCAACGCGATCAGCGTCGCCGGTGCCAGTTCCTGGACCACCGATGCCAGCGGCAACCTGGTGATCTCCGGCCTCCGCTACTCCAACTGGGCCAACGGGGCGACAGTGAGCCCGGGCCAGCCCGGCTACCGGTCGTACTGGTTGGTCGAGACCAAGGCCCCGTCCGGGTACGCGCTGCTCGCCCAGCCGGTCGAGACCACGGTCACCGGCAACGCCCCCTCCGCTGTGACGGTGACGATCGACAACGTCCTGGCGAACGCCGGATTCCAGCTGCCGCTCACCGGTGGCGTTGGAACCTGGGCCCTGACCGCCGGCGGAGTCCTCGTGCTGGGAGGCGCGGGCCTGTTCATGGTCACCGGCCGCCGGAAGCGCAACGAGGCAAAGTAACCTTCCCTCGGTGACCTGCACCTCTTGATGCAGGGGTATGGGGCATCCACCACTGGAGTGGATGCCCCATACCGCTCCCGTCCATCAAAGCAAGAGGCTCCAATGACTCAAACCCTCAGAGAATTCATGGAGGGTTCCGAACCTGGCCCGGGAGACCCGCCTCGGCGACGTAGAGCTCGCAGCGCGGTGCCCGGTCGCAAGGGCATCCGATCAGGCCGTGCCGGCCGGAGATTTGTCACCATTATGGTCATCGCCGCCATCGGCCTGGGCCTGGTCCTTTACCCCCAGGCAGCTGACTGGTTCAGCTCGATATCCCACAACAGCCAACTTTCCGGCTACGCGCAGGAAGTCGAGCAGCTTGAACCCTCGGCCCGGACGAAAGTGTTGGACCGGGCACGCGGATACAACTCCCGGATCCCCGCCGGACAACTGCGGGACCCGTACTCCGTGCAAGCCCCCGTGCCGGCATTGGAAGGGCAGTTGCGGGATTATCAGAGCCAGTTGAACGTAGCCAACGACGAGATGATCGGAAGGTTCCGCTACCCGTCACTGAACATTGATCTGCCGGTCTTCCACGGAACCAGCGACGACGTCCTGGCCAAGGGCGTGGGCCACCTCTACGGCTCCTCCCTTCCCGTAGGCGGCCCGGGCACGCACAGCGTCCTGACATCGCACTCGGGGATCCCGAATGCGGAACTCTTCAACCCCCTCCACAACGCGAAAACGGGTGACATCTTCGCCACCGAAGTCATGGACCACACGTTCCTCTACAAGGTGAACAGGATCGAAGTGGTCAAACCGGATGACATTTCTTCACTGAAAATCACCGCGGACGAGGACTCCATCACCCTGGTGACGTGCACCCCCATCGGAGTGAACTCGCACCGGCTCCTCGTCCACGCCTCCCGGATCGCAGATATCCCCAAAGACGCCCCGGAACAGAAAACACTGGCAGGACGCCAAACCAACATCGGATTTCCGTTCTGGGCCGCCTACTTCATAGGCGGTTTGCTGGCCTTCTACCTGGCGTCCATTGCCTGGAACCGTCGACGAAGCCGATGATCCAAAGGCTTCGAGCACGCAAGTGCCTGAGGCGCATCTCCCTCCAGATAAGGAAGCACCACAATGACCTCACAATTCAATCTCTATGTTGACGCGGACGCCTGCCTTCGGTTCCAACTCGTCACCGGAAGTGGAGACTTGCTGCTGACCTCCAAAGCCTTTGAGGACGAGGACGCGGCAATCGCAGCGATCTGGTCAGTGCGGGAGGCCGCGGCCAAGGGGCGAATCGTTGATCTCACCGGTTCGATGCCGGAAAACCACCCCGCCGAATAGGTCACGGCCCCGGCATTGAGCCAGTCGATCTCTGATTCAGCGGATATCCAAATGATTGTCATGGCATTGCTAATAACGGCGGCAGGTGTCGTCGCCCTAGCCGGGGTCGTCTGTGTGTTGCTGATCGCTCCGCTCGTCGCGTTGGCAATCCGGTGCCGGCGCGTCAGGAGAGAGCAAGGCAAAGGTCGGCTTCGACGGCCTTCCGGAAATATCTTGCGACGTTCGCGACACGATTCGCACTCCATCGACACATAGTTAGTGCCTGGCATAAGAGGGAGTGAGACTCTTTGCGGACCTGTTGGGGGCCGCTACGGAGGCGTCCATTCTCGATGGACCGGCATGTCAGGCCGTGCCCCATGCGGTCGTGCGCCCCCATGCGACCCACGGCCGGGGGGCACGGTAGGGATCGAAGGATCCCTACACGGCGTGCGGCTGGATCTGAGACCCCCAGCCGCACGCCACTCAGCGCACGATGCGCAGGGTGCGCACCTCGAACGGCCGCATTCGCAGCTCGCCACCGAGGCGCCCATCGTCCAGTACGTCCTCGATAAGGCTCACCTCCCGCACCTCGCGGTGCGGAAAGTCGACCGACAGCTCGCCGTTCGTGCGACGACCAAGCGACTCGTAGACGCGCACGATAAGATCGCCCGAGCTATCGTCGGCGAGCTTCACGCCGGAAACGACGATCCCTTCGCCCTGGACCGAGACCAGCGGCGCGACGTCGTGACCGCCTCGGACTACGGTCCCTGGGGCGTTCAGCTCGATGCCCGCTTGGGTGGCCTCGGCAGGACCAGCGCCGATCACCATGCCGATCGTGATGACGTGCCGTCCGTGGTCGGCGTCGGGGTCAGGGAAGCGCGGTGCCCGAAGCAGCGAGAGCCGCACGGTTGTCGTCACGGAATCGTCCGCCACCTCGCGGGAGGTGTCGTAGCCGTAGATCGAGTCGTTCACGAGGGCGACGCCGAAGTCGTCCTCGCGCACCAGCACGAAGCGGTGCATCGACGTCTCGAACTTCGCTGCCTCCCAGCTCGTGTTCGTGTGCGTGACGCGCGACTGATAGCCGAACTGGGTCTCGGCCTCGGAGTGTGCCGCCTGCACGTCGAGTGGGAACGCGAGCTTGAGCAGCTTCTCGGTCTCGTTCCAGTCGATGTCGTTGACGATCTGCAGCGTCCGCGAGCCGGGTGCCAGCGTGATCGTCTGGGTGATGGCCGACTTGGAGAACGTGCGATCGATGACCACTTCGGCGCCCGCCTCGGTGAGCCGGGAGCAGATGCATGTGACATCGCGCAGTTCGGTGACGCTGTTCCGGTAGTAGCGGTCAATGTCCCAGGCGTCCCACATGTTCGGGAAGTCCTGGTGCAGCTGCAGCAGGTTCGCAGCGCGGCCATCGGCGACGGCGTCGCGTCCGGTCCGCAGATCTACCGCGGAGACCACGAGGCCCTCTTTGGAGATGCGCACACGCACGAGCGCGTTCTCAAGCACGATGTCGTCGCTCGAGTCGTCGAGCGTGATCTGGTCATCGGAGGCCGCGACCGAGGTGGCGCCGAGCGGCAACGGACCGGCAACCGACGTCGGCGAGAACACGAGCTCACGGTCTCCGTCGCCGGCGAGCGATTGGCGCGCGGCATCCGAGATTGCCCGAGCACCGGCGATCACGTCGTCGAGGACGGCGACCGCCTCGCGGTGCACCCAGGCGATGGAGGTACCGGGAAGGATGTCGTGGAACTCGTGCAGCAGCACCTGCTGCCAAAGCTGCTCGAATTCAGCCTGCGGGTACTCGGTCCCCGTGCGGACGTCAGCCGTCGCCGCCCACAACTCGGCTTCGATGAGGGCGTGCTCGGCCCGGCGGTGGCGCGACTTGGTCCCGTGCTGGCTGGTGAGAGTGCCACGGTGCAGTTCGAGGTACAACTCGCCGACCCAGACAGCCGGGTGCGGGAGCTCTGCCTTGGCGGCGTCGAAGAAGACGTCGGGATGTTCCCAGACGACCTGGGCGCTTCCCTCGAGGTTCTGAAGGCGTCGGGCGCGGCCCGTCATCTCGCGCGTCGTGCCGCCGCCGCCGTCACCCCAGCCCACGGGCGCGATCGACCGGGAGCTGACCCGGTTCTCTTTGAACTGGCGCGACGCCTTTGCGACCTCCATCCCGCTCAGCTGTGAGTTGTAGGTGTCCATAGACGGGAAGTGCGTGAAGATCCGCGAGCCGTCGATGCCCTCCCACAGGAACGTGTGGTGTGGGAAGACGTTCTGCTGGTTCCAGGAGATCTTCTGCGTGAAGAACCACTCGAAGCCGGCGCGGCGCATAAGCTGCGGCAGTGCCGACGAGTAGCCGAAGCTGTCTGGCAACCAGACGCCCTTCGAGCGGAAGCCGAACTCCCGCTCGAAGAACCGCTGACCGTGCGAGAACTGCTGCACGAGCGACTCACCCGTCGGCACCACCGTGTCGGACTCGACCCACATGCCGCCAAGTGGCAGGAAGCGACCGTCGGCCACAGCGGCCTTCACTCGTTCGAACACCTCGGGGCGGTGCTCCTTGAGCCACGCGTACTGCTGCGCGCTGGACATGCCGAACTGGAACTCCGGCTGCTCTTCCAGTAGCGCCGTCATCGACGACGAGGTACGGGCGACCTTGCGGATCGTCTCGCGGACCGGCCACAGCCAGGCGGAGTCGATATGTGCGTGTCCGATGGCCGAGATGCGATGGGCGCTGGCCTCGGCGGGAGCCGCGAGCACGTCGGCGAGCTTCGCGCGGGCGTCCGCAGCGGTTGCGGTGATGCGCTGAAGGTCGAGCACGTCGAGGGCGTCATCCATGGCCTGTAGGATGCGCATGCGCCGCGGCGAGGTGGGCGGAAGCTCGGCCTGCAGTTCGAACAGCACGTCGATGTCGAGCGAGAGCTCGAAGACCTCCTGCTCGAAGACAACCAGATCCATCCGGCGCGTGCGGTAGAGCGGCTCCGCAGACGAGGTGAGGATGTCGCCCTCCTGCGTCGGGAGGAAGGGGTGGTAGTCGAGCAGCACGGGGTTGGATGCCGCTTCGAGGTAAAGTTCGACGGCCTCGTCGCCGTCGGCCGCCTTGGTGACCGGGATCCACTGGTTGCGGGGGTTGATGCTCTTCACCGGAGTGCCCGCGGCACGATAGACGAGCGCCTCGCACTGGAAGCCTGGCATGTTGATATCGAACCCGAGGTCGACGACGGCTTCGACAGGGCGCCCTGCCCACTCGGCCGGCACGCGCCCGGTAAGGCGGAACCAGGTGGTGCCCCAGGCGGGACCCCATGGCACTCCGACGGACCCCGGCGCGTAGTCGAGCGCGAGCCCGTCGGCAGGGCTGATCGGCTCCCCGGCGAGCTCGTGGATCTCGACGGCCAGAGGCACGGATGCCGAGTGGATCGCCGGTCGGATGCGCTCCTCGAGGACGCGTTTGACGCGACCGATGGTGAGCGGGGTGTCATCATGCATGGGCTGTTCTCCGGGCTCGACGCCGATGGTTTTGCTAAAACGCTCCAGAAAGCTAGATCATCGGGTCGGTCATCCCTTGACGCTTCCCTCTTCGACGCCCTTGAAGAACCACTTCTGCAAGACTGCGAAGAGCACGATGATCGGTACGAGCGCGATCATCGTTCCCGCTGCGATCACGCGTGGGTTCGCCGCGAAATTGGAGCTGAGATATTGCATTCCGACGGTCAGCGTGTAGCTCGCAGGATCTGAAAGCACAACGAGGGGCCAGAGGAAGTCGTCCCACGCGCCGATGAACGCGAAGAGCGCGACGACGGAGACCATGCCCCGCACGTTCGGCCAGACGATGTGGCGCAGGCGCTGCATCGTGTTCGCGCCGTCGATGGTTGCCGCATCCAGCGTGTCCGACGGGATCATGCGGCAGGCGGCCGTCATCAGCAGCACGTTGATCGCCGCGACGGCCCCGGGGAGGAACACGCCCCAGAGCGTGTTCGCGAGTCCCAATGACTTGACCGTGAGGTACTGGCTGGTCAGGGTGACCTCGCCCGGGACCAGCAGCGTGGAGAAGAAGATCGCCAACACGACCCACTTGAAGCGGAACTTCATCGTGCCCAGCGCGTAACCTCCGAGTGTCGCGAACACGACATTGGTGATCACCGTGCCGATGCCGACGAGCAGGGAGTGCCAGGCGTAGTCGACCACCGGAATCGTGCGGAACACCTCGGCGTAATTGTCGAGAGACGGCGCCGCCGGGATCAGCGACGGCGGGAAGTCGTAGATGTTCTCCGACGCCCCTTTGAGCGAGGTCGACATCTGCCAGAGGAAGGGGAACACCATGAGCGCCAGCACGCCGAGAAGCAGCGCGTACTTGCCGATCAGGCCGCCGAGCGAGGGTTTCATGATGTCCGCCGAACCGCGCGTGCGGTAGGGATTCTCCCGCGGTGGCTTCACCGTTCTACTCGTCTGGGTCGCAGTCATCCCCGGACCTCCTGTACTGTCGCTCCGCGTTTGGTCTTCGCGGCCTTGGCCCCGCGCCTGCTCGCCAACGCTTCGCGGATGGTGTCACTGTTGTTCACGATCCCGACGATCAGCAGCGGAACGAGGGTCAGCAGGAACAGCACCAGCGAGATCGCGGATGCGTAGCCGATCTGGCCGTTCAGTCCTTTGCCCATCGACTGGATGAGCATCACCATACTCATCGCCCGCCCGCCGGGTCCCCCCGAACCATTGGAGAGCACGTAGAGCTCGGTGAAGACGCGCGTCGCCCCCACGCACACCAGCACAGACACGAGCATCATGGGTCCGCGTACTCCTGGGACGGTCACCGACCAGAACCGGCGCAAGCGGCCGGCGCCGTCCATCGCCGCCGCTTCGTGCAGCTCACGGCCGACGTTCCCGAGGGCCGCCAGGTAGACGACCATGTAATAGCCGAGCCCCTTCCACACCGTCAACCCGATGGCACATCCGATCAGCAACCAGCGGTCGGAGAGGAACTCGACCGGACGGTCGATGAGGCCGAAGAAGCTCAGTGCGGAGTTGATCGTGCCGCTGCCGGAGAAGAGGAATTCCCAGACGATCGCCACGACCACGGCGGAGGCGATGACCGGAAAGTAGAAGGTCGTTCGGAAGAACCCGATCGCCGGCACCTTGTTGTGCACGAGCAGTGCGAGCAGCAGCGGGAGGAACGTCAGCAGCGGCACGCACACGACGACATAGATCAGCGAGGTTGTCAGCGCGTAGCCGAAGCGGTCGTCCTCGAGTAGCTTCTCGAAGTTCGCGAAGCCGACGAACTCCGCCGGGCGAAGGGGGCGGGCATTCGTGAACGCGAGTACGACTGTGTTCAGGAATGGCCAGAGCGCGAACACGGCCATCCAGATCACGCCGGGTAGGACCAGTAGATACGGCGTGTACCAGCGCTGTCGTCTCACGGCGACCGCCCCCTTCATCTCGTCGTCGCCGGCTCAGCTGGCGACGTTCTGCTTCGCGTACTCGACGGCCTTGTCCAGCGACTCCTGGGCAGAGATTTCCCCCTTGACCGCGAGGGCGATCTGCTGTTTGGCGTAGGTCTCCATCGCCTCGGTGAACTTCGGGGCTCCCATCATCCGGGCCTTGTTCATTTGCGAAGCGGCCAGGTCGGTGGCGACGCCCTGCATCTTGTTCTTCGCCGTCTCGGTGAACGCGGAGGGGTCTTCATTGGCGGCCCTTGTTCCGGGGAAGAATCCGGGGGCGAGCTTGACGAAAGCAATCTGGTTCTTGGTGTTTGTGAGGAACTCTGCGAAGGCAAGCGCCGTGGCGGAGTTCTTCGACTTCGCCGAGACGCTGATGCCCTGCACGAACAGCGGCGGGTTGCCGAAGCCATTGGTCGCCTCGACGCTGGGCAGGATCGACGGGGCGTTCACGGAGACATCCTTGTCGATGTAGTTCGGACCCGAGGTTGTCCAGGCCACGGTGCCCTTGTTGAAATTGTTGACGTTGGCATTCGCGGTTCCGGCGTTCTGCAGCGCCTCGGGCGTGATCGCCCCTAGCTTGTAGAGTTCGGCGTAGCGCTGGATGATCGCCGCGGCTTCGGGGGTGTTAAAGACGAACTTGCCTTCCTTGTAGATATCGAGCTTCCCGCCCCGGTCGGACACCATGATTTGCAGCGACTTGGGGCCGGGCACATCGGAGATCGTCTGCACGCCGTCCGCCGCGAGCTTAGCCGCGGCGTCCAAGGTCGCGGCGTGCGTCTTCGGGGGCTCGGTCACTCCGCCCTTGGCGAGAAGGTCCTTGTTCCAGTAGTTCAGTTCGGTGCCCAGGTACCAAGGGAAGCCGAACGAACCGTCGATGCCGCCGAACTTGTAGGCGCCGACGCCGCCGTCGACGTAGTCGCCGAGGATCTTCGACTCCTTTTTCAGGTCGACGAGCTGCCCGGCCGAAGCGAGCGAGTATGCGTACTCCGGCGGAAGGTTGACCACGTCCGGGAGTTCACCGGACCCGGCCTGCTGCAGGATCTTGTCCTCGTAGCCATCAGCGGGCTGGTCAATCCACTTGACCGTGACGCCCGGGTGTTCCTTCTCGAACGCCTTGACGACGCCCTCGAAGTAAGGGGTGAATTTGTCGTTCTTCAGCGACCAGGTCTGGAAAGAAATGTTTCCGCTGATCTTTCCGTCGCTGGCGGAATCGCCAGGCGAGGAGGTGCCGCCGGTACAGGCGGTGAGGGCGAGTGCTGTGGCCACCGCGATGCCTGCGGCGGCAGTCGTTCGGATCTTCATGGACAGTCTCCTTCGAAGGGTCCAGGCTGCTACGGCTCGGGATGGGTCGCAGTCGCAACCTATTACTAAAACGGTATAGTGGCGATAGCTTGCCACACCGAGCGCCGAACCGTCCAGTGCCGGACGACACCGGCCAGACACTGCTTTCCCGGAAAGGACCGCGATGACCCGCCCCGTCGCCCCGCTGCGCTTCGGCGCCAACTACACCCCGTCGTCCGAGTGGATGCACGCGTGGATGTCGCTGGATCTCGACGAGGTGCGCAGGGATTTCGCCTCGCTAGCAGTGATCGGCCTCGACCATGTGCGGATCTTCCCGCTGTGGACGTTGCTCCAGCCCAACCGCACGCTGATCCGCGAGAAGGCCGTGGACGACGTCCGCGCCGTAGTTGACGCGGCGGCGGAATTCGGACTGGATGTCAGCGTGGACGTCATCCAAGGACACCTATCGAGCTTCGACTTCATCCCGTCCTGGCTGTCCACCTGGCACGACAAGAACATGTTCACGCACCCCGATGCACTGAGCGGACAGGCTGAGCTGGTCACCCGCCTCGGCGAGCGGCTCGGGGACGCCACCAATTTCCTCGGTTTTACCCTCGGCAATGAGACCAACCAGTTCTCGGCCCCGACCCACCCATCCCCATGGCCGGTCACCGAGACTGAGGCCGCGAACTGGATCACGACGCTCCTCGATGCCGCCCATACCTCCGCCCCTGCGCAGCAGCATGTGCACAGTGAGTACGACGCCGCGTGGTACATGGACGGGCACGGCTTCACGCCCGCCCTCGCCTCCTGCCTCGGCGATATGACCACCGTGCACTCGTGGATCTTCAACGGCACGGCGCAGCACTATGGCGGCCGCTCCGTCGCATCCGACCGTCACGCCGAGTACATGATCGAACTCGCCCGCGGGTTCGCCACCGACCCCGGCCGTGCGATCTGGCTGCAGGAGGTCGGCGCCCCGTCGAATTGCCTGACTCCTGCGGAGACCCCGGACTTCCTGGAGGCGACGCTGCGCTCCGTCGCGCGCACCGGGAACCTCTGGGGCGTCACGTGGTGGTGCTCGCACGACGTAAGCCGCAGCCTCGCGGACTTCCCCGAACTGGAGTACACCCTCGGCCTCGTCGACCAGGACGGCGCGGTGAAGCCGATCGGACGCCGCTTCGCCGAACTCATCCCGGAGCTTCGCGAGCGACAGCCCGTCCCCGTCCGCACCCTCGGCATCGTCGTTGAGGTCGACGAGAACGAGACGCCGATCAGCCGCGGCGCGATGAGCCCGGGCGGCGCGATCTTCGAGGCCTGGGTCGATGCCTGCACGGCAGGCGCTGATCCGGCCATCGTCACTTCGATCGACGCGGCGAAGCCCGAGGCTCTCGCGGCGCGCGGCATCACCGAGCTCATTCGCCCCGCGGTCGGCCGGACCGCTTACGCCTCTCGGAATACCGTCGTCTGAGACCTCAACGCGGGACGGCGGTACTCTCGCGGACAGTGAGCTGGGGCATGGCGCCGATGCGGTCCGCAAGTACGTCGGGGGCATCGATCTGCTCGAGCAGGAACGCCGCTGCCGCCGCCCCGAGCCCGAACGTGTCGCGTGTGATGCAGGTGATCGACGGGTGCACGAGCCCCGCGACGACCGAGTCGTCGAAGGAGGCGACGGAGAGATCCTTGGGCACGGACACCCCCATCTCCTGCGCGACGCGAAGGCCGGCGATCGCCATCACGTCGTTGTCGAAAACCACGGCCGTTGGCCGCTCCAGTCGACTCAAGAGGCGGCGCATGGCCGTGGATGCCGCGGCGGGCGAGAAGTCCGTGGCGATCATCTCTCCGCTCACCCCGCGTTCACCGAGACCGGCGAGCACCTCGGTGCGCAGGCGCGTGTGTTGGAATTCCGCAGGACCGGCGACGTACGCGATCGAGCGATGACCAAGGGCGCTGAGATAGTCGAAGAGGGAGTGCGCCACCTGACTGTCGTCGAGCCAGATCGTCGCAGGGTGGCCTTCGTCGGACGCATGGCTGCCGAGCACGACGGCGGGAAGGGCGAGATCGCGCAGCACGGGGAAACGCGGGTCCTCGTCACGAGGATCGATGACGATGACTCCATCGACCTGGTTGGCGCTGTGCCAGCGGCGGTAGGTCGCCACTTCCTCCTCGATCGAGGAGACGAGCACCATCTGCATTGCGATGCGGTTCTCCGCGAGGGCTGACTGGACGCCGGCGATGAGCTCGGTGAAGAACGCCTCCGCGCCGAGGGTGCCTGCAGAGCGGTTGACAGCGAAGCCGATGACTCCGGCGCCCGCCCCGCCCAGCTGCCGCGCCGCCGAGCTCGGAAGCCACTGGTGCTCCTCGGCGATGGTGAGGATGCGCTTTCGTGTCTGCTCACTGACGCCAGGTCGCCCGTTCAGCGCGAACGACACGGCACCCGGCGACACCCCGGCCAGCCGGGCGATGTCCGTGATGGTCACGCGCTTCGTTTTGTTCATGCTTCAACTGTAGCGATACAGGGTCATCTCAAAACTTTTTCTGTGCATGGCGGTCTCCAGCTGTTACCGTTTTACTAAATCGCTATAGTTGCATCCCACTCGGGCATCTTCGCGCTGATTTTCGAAGATGCCTCCTCAAAGAGGAGAGAGCAATGAGACGAACAACAGCATTCGGTGCAGGGGTACTACTCGCCGGACTCGCCGCCTTCGGCCCGCAGCCGGCGGTCGCCGATGACGCCGCCAAGGCATCCATAGGCAATACCGCGCACTGCGAGGCGGAGCCCCTCACGATGGCGTACTACCGGACCTGGCGCGACGTCACCGTGCCGCATAACGCCAATTCGAATTTGCCCCACCCGAACGTCACACGCATGAGCGACCTCCCCGCGGAGATCGATGTGGCGATGGTCTTCGACGCCGGCGCCACGGCCAACACCGACTATTGGCGCACTCTGCGCGACACCTACGTGCCTGCATTGCACGCGCAGGGCACGAAGGTGGTCTACACCCTGTGGCTCGAGCGCCTCGCCGACGCTGACATCCCGCTGACCGAGGACGCCTACCGCGCCTACGCGCAGGAGCTCGTCGACACCTTTGTCACCCCCTACGGCCTCGACGGGATTGACATCGACGTCGAGTCCTTTCCTCAGGGCGACCACCTCACTCGCGCGATCGGCGCGTTCAACGCCCTCGGCAAACTGATCGGCCCGAAGTCCGGCACCGACAAAATCTTCATATACGACACCAACCAGGACGGCAATACTCCGCTGTTCAAGGCCGTGCACGGGAACGTCTCCTTTGTGCTCCAGCAGGCCTACGGCCGGGGCACGTGGGGGATGCAGGGGACCTGGAACACGTTCGCGGATAAGATCGCCTCCTGCCAGTTCCTGCCCGGCTTCTCTTTCCCGGAGGAGCAGGATCGAATGCGCTGGGGTGACGCCGAAGGCATCTATGATCCTGCCACGGCGCCGCGGAGCACCGCGTACCAGTACGCGACCTGGCAGCCCGAAGCCGGCTCCCGGAAGGGCGGGTTCTTCGCATACGCTGTGGACCGCGACGGAAAGGCCTGGGGCGATGACACCATCACGCCCTCCCAGTTCTCTTGGATGAAGAATTTGTCCGCAGTGCAGGACAAAGCCGCAGGCATCGTGCCCAAGGGCACCTGGTCGCTAGAGGTGGCGTCCGCTCCGGCGCACGGGAGCAAGGTGGGTCCGGGTGACACGGTCGTGTGGACGGTGTCGGCGACCGCCGGATCCGTCGACGTGCCGGGTGCGATCGTGCCTGTGGACCTCAGGGACCTCGTTGACGACGCGACAATCGAAGGCCTCACGGCGTCGACCGGTACGATCCAGCAATTTGATGGCGCCGCGGGGTGGACGGTGGATCTGCCCGCCGGTAAGAGCGAGACCCTGGCGGTTTCGGCGCGTATCAGCGCTGTCGTTCCTGAATCCGGCCCGGTGTCGGCGGCTGCCGAGGGGCCCGTTCCGGGCCGGGTCTCGGTGGCGGTCGCTGGCCTCGCGCCGCGCGCCGACCTGACCGCCTGCGACGGATGCTCGGGCATTTCCCTCACGGTGGCGGATGCCGGGCCTACGACCCCGACCGCCACCCCGACCCCGACGCCGGCGGTCACGCCCACACCGACGCCGACCGAGGCCGGCACACCGACGCCGTCGGCCACGCCCAGCGTGACGGTGGCCGGGGTCGGCATCACTTCAGGCACGGGGCCAAGCTCTCCCCTCGCGTTTACGGGCGGGCTTGATCCGTTCCGTTGGCTGGGCGTCGGCGCACTGCTCGCCGCGATCGGCGGGGCGATGGTCGTCTGGCACCGAAGGGCGCGCCGTAGCTGACCACAGGGAATCTTCTTGACCTGCCCGTTGCACGGCACCGGAGTGCGCCTGGTTCACTACGCGGACAAGGCAAGCGCGGCTCCGCACGACACCTTGATCTATTCCGCCTGGATCATCAATGATTCAGGCGAAGAGCTCACTGATGTCACTCTCGTCTTGCGATCGTTTACCAACGCGGGCATGGAGGATCTGAAGTACGCGAGCGGTCCGTCCATCTTGATCTTCGGCCCGGTGCCGCCCGGAGGGGAAACTGAGCTGGTCTTCACGTATGTCGTCACCGAAAACGACCAACGCCATGCAGGGGAGCTCATCAGTGCCATGGCTGTCAAGGCAGTGACCGCCTCCGGGGCGAAGCTCTGGGACGAACACGACGCGATCACGCCCATTTCCTTAGATGCGTAGTCCGCCCAATGTTCGCTAGTCACTCGCCTCCATTGCGGGGCAGGTGCCTACTTTTGAGCCTTCCTTTTCTGCCATTGCCAGGCGTGCCAGAACAGTAGAGTCGCCAGGATTAGAGCGGCGGCCAGGAGAAGCTGCGGGATCATCGTTGCCAAGAAGTACGCGAACGGCATCGTATTTCCCGGGGTGGGGGTGAACGGGGTCATCGCCTCATTGATGATCACCATGATGGCAATGACAAGGGCCAGCTCCAGCACCCACAGTCCGATGATGAACGGATTCAGCGCAGCTCTCCGAGCCGCTTCAGGGGACTCTACGTGATGCTCCAGCGAATGACCGTGCTCGTCGATTTCGCGGAATTCGATCCTGCCCTGAGCCTCATCCATTGTCTGTTCCCCCGGTTTGGCGCGCCGCGGCCCCTCCAGAAACTCGAAAGGCACACTTTTGAGGCACTCTACCGCGTGCGCCGGGAACACACGAGAGTCAACGGGCTAGTCTGGGCGCATGACAACTCGTGCCAACGAACTCACCGCCTTGGTCACCGGGGCTACTGCCGGACTAGGTGCTCAATTCGCCCGCCAGCTGGCCGAATCCGGCCACCACCTCGTCCTCGTGGCCCGCGATGAAAGCCGGCTGCGGGCAAGCGCGGAGGTGCTTGAACGGGACTTCAGTATCTCGGTGGAGGTCCTGCCCGCAGACTTGACCTCCGACGTCGGGGTTGCGGCTGTTGCGACCAGGCTGCGGGACGCTTCGCGGCCCGTGGACGTGCTGGTCAACAATGCCGGAATCGGGCTGCTGAACTCTTTCGAGAAGAACGATGTGGAAGACGAAAAGCGGCATCTGCGGCTGCATGTCCAGACGCCGATGGAGCTGTGCCACGCGGCGTTGGAGGTCATGTTGGCGCGAAAGTCGGGCCGGATCATCAACGTCGCCAGCGTTGCGGCGTTCGCGAACCGCGGTAGCTATTCGGCAGCCAAGGCTTGGCAGGTCAGCTTCAGCCGTTGGGCGAACACTGCGTACGCGGACAGCGGTGTGAAGGTTACCGCGGTGTGCCCGGGCTTCACCCACACGGAATTCCACGATCGCATGGGCATGGACAAGTCGGTGGCTCCGCGCTTTTTGTGGCTGAAGGCTGAGCGCGTTGTCCGGGAAGGCTTGGAAGACAACGCCAAGGGCAAAGGGGTATCCATACCGACGAAGCGCTACAAAGCGATCACCGCAGTCATGCGCTTCCTGCCGGCGAAGCTTACGTCAGGTCCGCCCCGCCTCGCCGCGAAGTAGGCCGGCCCCGCGAAGTAAGCCGGGGCGCCTGAATCAGCACCGCCACCGCAATCCCGATCACGGCTCCCACGAACGTCTCCACCCCGCGTTCCAGGACGAGGACGCCAGGATCCGCGGGCGCCGCCAACTGGGTCATGAGCAAGATGACCGGGGTGAAGAACACCATGGCCCAGCCGTAGTGCCGAGCCATGAACAACTCGGTGGGGAACTGGAAGCCGATTACCAGCAGGGCCAGGATGATGGCGGTTTGCCCGGGGAAGTAGTGCAGCGGGGACAGTGGTCCTGGAAAGAGTACGACGGCGACAATCGCCAAGCCGAGGAACGTCCCCACGATGCGGTGGATGCCGCGGTGGAGCCGGCTGGGCATATCGGCTCCGGCCAGCGGAACGGCGGCTGCAGCCATCGCCCAGTGCGGGTGCCCGCTGCCCGTGAACACTCCGCAAGCACCTGCCGCGCCGACGGCGAGCACATACCTTGCCGCGTGAAGCCCGGCTGCCTGGCGCAGCTGAGTGCTGAATGCCGGAATGTCCCGGATGGCGCCGCGTTCCCACCCCCGGTACCGAAGCCATCCGGCGAAGCCAACCACCATCGAGAACGCTGCCGATGCCGCGCAGATCAGGACTGCAGCGAAAAATGGAATGTGCGCGGGGACGGAAGCGCATGCCCCCAGGGCCAGAATTCCGAAGAAGGGCCCGTTGGGCTTGAGCCGCACCTTGTCCGAGAACAGCGAGCCCACGCCCGCCAGGACGGCCTCGACCGCTACTAATCCCCATGAATGGATATGCGAGACGGACAAGAACGTGCCCACCGAGACGCCGACGAGGAGCACCGCTGCGGCCTGGGCCTGGTGCTTGAGTCGCAGTTGGTGCGATTCGGCACGGCCGTACATGCCGGTCAGGGCGCCGAACACGGCGTAGATGATGAGGTCCGTCCGGCCAATCGCGAGAAGCACAAGCGCCGGCACGGCGACGCTCAGTGCGACGCGGACGGCGGCCAGGTGATCGTTGCTTGCCGGTGGAATCCTATGAAGCGCCCGGGCATGGGCCAAGATTGATCGCAACGGGACACCACCAATCAATTCAGCCGACCATTGGGAAGGTATCAGCACCCCAAGATCCGCGCCATTAGCTGGGTCACAACGTTTCTCTGTGAGTCGCGCGCTGGCGGCCGTTAGTGAGGCAGCAAGGTCAGCGGCATCCCCCGGAATCCCATTTGTAGTCGATCCAAGCGGTGAACCCTTCGCAGCGCTCGAACATCGTGCGGGGCTCGGCGCCGTGTCCCTCGATCCATAGGATGGCTCCGTCCGGGGTGACGCCGTCGACGCGACCGGTGCGGACTGTCCTGTCATCCAACCGGATCTGGATCACTTCGCCGAGTAGCGCCACCCAGTCGTGCTGGAGGTGCATCCTCCTGGCGTCCGCCTTGACCGTGGCCGACGTGGCCGACGTGGCCCCCGTGGCCGACGTGCCCGAAAGGCGCGTCAGGCCGGGAAGCATCGCAACGCCGTCGAGCGGGCGGATTCCAGCGCTTCGCGAACGGGACGTGAGCGGTGTTGTTCGGAGAGGATTTCCACGCCCCACGGCCCGTTGAAACCGATGACTTGGAGCTCTTTGATGAACCCGGTGACGTCTTGGTCTCCTTCGCCGCAAAGACGGCGATTGTCCCGGGTGTCCTCAAAGAGGGTCCCCTTGATTTCCGCGTCGGCGTCATTAAGTTCGACTCCGAAAATCTGCTTGGCGGTGAGGCTGCGGGACAGCTCATCCAAGCTCGTTCCAGCCCTGAATACATGCCAGTAGTCAACCACCAAGCCGCAATCCGGCATATCAACGGATCGCATGAGCTCGGCGGCCGCCGGCATCGAGCCGACCATCGAAAACGGCATGGGCTCGAGGGCGATGCGCGTCCCTCTTTGTGAGGCTTCCTTTGTCAGGCGCCGCAGCGGCTCCACCAGGAAATCGAGATCATCCAAGGGCTCACCGAACGCCGTTCCTACCTTGATGAATCGCGCCCCGAGTGTTTCGGCGGCATCGAGGAGCAGTTCGAGCTGCGGCTTCCACTCGTGGGAGCAGGACTCGTCCCACCAGTTACTGAGCAGCTCGACTTCTACGTAACGGAAGCCCGCTTGGTCGACGAGTTTTCGGAGTCCGGAGAAGCCGATTACGTCCTTTGCCGCGACGAGGTCATCGTACGCAAGTCCGAACCCCGCCCATCCGGTAGAAGCGATGGCTTCCAAGCGCTCGCCGATAGGGACGGGGCTCGTCTCGGGGTTGCTCAAAGGCGCGATGTCTCCCGCGCTGGTCCAGCAGGTCGCGATCAGTTCGGGGGTGCTTGTTGAGTACGGCATCGTTCTCCTTGCGTGGTGGTGCAGTTGGCAGTTGGGAGTGTGAACACCCGGCGACTATCTAATTGGAACGCTCCATTGACAATTGGTCAAGCCTTGATTTAGCGTTGGAGCGTTCCACAAAGCGATACAGATCACACGGATCATCGCGAAAGTGGATCACATCCGTTCATAGCTAGATGGTTCCGGCGTCCCCCTGCTTCCGAAGGCAAAGAAAACGCGGGCGACGGTCGAAGTACGCGACATCAAAGGAGATTTCACGTGGCAAAGTTCAATTGGCGGCGGAGCGCAGTGGCGCTGGCCGTAGTACCGCTTCTCGCCCTGGCAGCATGCTCCAGCGGAGGCGGGAAGCCCGCCGACAGCGCCAACGCCGCAGGAGGCGGGCAAGCCGCCAGCACTCCCCGGATCAAGGTAGCGCTCATCACCCACGCCGAGGCCGGGGACACGTTCTGGGACATCGTCCGCAAAGGCGCGGAGGCGGCGGCCGCGAAGGACAATGTCGAGGTTCTTTATACGAGCGACGCCGACGCGGGGCGCCAGTCCCAGCTGGTGCAGCAGGCTATCGACCAGAAGGTTGACGGCATCGCCGTCACCATCGCCAACCCGGGCGCCATGAAGGACGTGCTGAAGAAGGCCACCGACGCCGGCATCCCGGTGGTGAGCTTCAACGCCGGCGGTGACGTCTCCGCGCAGATGGGGGCGTTCACCCACTTCGGTTCCAATGAGACCCTGGCTGGCGAAGCGGTCGGCGCCAAGCTGGCTTCGCAGGGCTACAAGCACCCCATCTGCGTGATCATGTCACAGGGACAGGTGCAACTCGAACAGCGGTGCGCAGGCGTGAAGACGAAGGTGCCCGGGACCGAGATCCTATATGTCAACGGGGCCGATATGACGGCAGTGCAGTCCACTGCGACGGCGAAACTGCAGGCCAGCAAGGATGCTGACGTGATCATCGGGTTGGGCGCTCCCTTCACCTTGACCATTCTCAAAGCCGTGGCAGATGCCAACAGCCCGATCAAGGTGGCCAGCTTCGACCTGAACCCCGCGCTGGCGCAGGCGATCAACGATGGCAAGGTCCTGTTCACGGTGGACCAGCAGCCGTGGCTCCAAGGCTACTTGTCCATTGACTCGATCTGGCAGAACAAGCTTGGTGGTTTCAAGGTCGGTGGCGGGCAGCCTGTCCTCACGGGCCCGGCGATCGTGGACAAGTCCAACATTTCCGACGTTCTGAAGTTCGTTCAGCAGGGCATCCGCTAATCCGATGACCGCTCAGCTCGCGCGGCACGATTTCCTTGCCGCGCGAGCTGATGGAGAAGAAAGGTATTTCATGGCTTTAGTTACTGCCCCGGCACCCAAAACTGCCGCGGATGAACGGGTCGCGAAGCGGAGCCCGTTGAGCAAGTTGATGGCCCGTCCTGAAGTCGGCGCCCTGGTGGGGGCCGTTGTCCTCTTCATTTTCTTCGCTTCGGTGTCCGGGACGTTTACCCAGCCGAATGCCTTGGCGACGATCCTGTATGGGTCTTCCACGATCGGGATCATGGCGGTGGGGGTGTCGCTGTTGATGATCGGGGGCGAGTTCGACCTCTCCACCGGTGTGGCCGTGATTTCCTCGGCCCTGACCGCGTCCCTGTTCAGCTGGTATTTCTCAATGAATGCATGGGTCGGAGTGGTGATCGCACTGCTGGTTTCCCTGACGATCGGTTTCATCAATGGGTGGATCCTGGTCAAGACGAAGCTGCCGTCCTTCATCGTCACGCTGGCGACGTTCCTGATGCTCACGGGCCTGAACCTGGCCCTGACCCGCCTGATCGGCGGGTCCGTGTCCTCTCCGTCGATTTCCAAGCTGGACGGGTTCGACTCGGCCCACGCGGTGTTCGCTTCCTCGATCAGCATCGGCGGGGTCGAGGTCAAGATCACGGTGTTCTTCTGGATCAT